>JANMUI010000152.1:0-1464 GCA_031391405.1 Betaproteobacteria bacterium | reverse complement strand
CGTGAACGACGAGATTCGCCAGTTCGCCGCGATGCGCGGCGCGGATCGCATCGTCCCCGTGCTCGTCGCGGGCCTGCCGAACAACGAGGCGCGTGACGATCAGGAGGGCGAGAAGGCCTTCCCCGAAGCACTCTGCGAAGCGCTGCGCATGCCGCTCGCCATCGACTATCGCGGCTTCGATCCGAACGGCAAACCGAAGGTGGACAAGGATGCGTTTCACGCCGCGTGGTGCTCGCTGCTGGCCAACCTCTACGGCCTGAGCCGGAGCGACCTTGAGCAGCGCGAAAAGAAGCGCGAAGCACGGCGCCGCCGCATAACCCAGAGTATCGTCGGCGGCATCATGGCGACGCTGCTCGCGGCGACCGCCATCAGCCTCACATTCTGGCGCCAAGCCGTCACGCAGCGCACGGCCGCTATAGCGCGACAGCTCGCTGCGCAAGCGGAGCTCACGCGAAATCAGTCGCCGAATCTCATCGAGCGAAGCGTGTTGCTTGCCATCGAATCCCTGAAACACGTTCCTACGCTCGAGGCGGAGATGGTACTGCGTCCGCAGCTCGCTATGATGCTGCGACCGGCGCGCCGCATCTCGATGGGCGGGAAGAGCGGCGCCTACGTCTTCAGTCCGGATCGAAGGCTCGTCGCGGCGGCGACGGCGGAAGGGGTTACGATCCACGAGTTGCTGACGGGCAAAACGGTCGCCGTGCTCCATCCCTTGCCGCCCATGATGCAATTTCAGTTCAGCCCTGACGGGAAGCACTTCGCCACCGGCAGCGGCGCGACGGACCCGCGCCAGCCCCGCAACTACATGACGCAGGTGTGGCGTCTGCAAGACGGAAACGAGATCGCCCGGTTGCCGTACACCGAATCCTTGGACATGCTCGTCTTCAACGCCGACGGCCGGTATCTCGCAACGATAGACGACAACTTCGCGCGGGTATGGGAGGTGGGCACCGGACGCAAGCTGCGCGAGATCGAACACGACGCGATCATCCTCGACAGCGCCCTGAGCCCGGACGGCGGGCGCCTATTCACGCAGACGAACCGCAAGGTCAACCGAGTATGGGACGTGAGTAGCGGCAAAGTGATCGAGGAGGTGAAGCTCAGCGCTGGCCAGCAACACATCGCCTTCAGCCCGGATTGGCATCGCGTCGCGACGTCGAACGACGACAGCATTCGCATCAGCGACCTCGAAACCGGCGCCGAAGTGGTGCGCATTCTGGAGCCGAAAACGAGGACGCCAGCTTTCACCGCGGACGGCAAATGGTTGATAGCGGGCGGCGCAAACGATTCCGTGATTCTGTGGGACGCGGAGCAGGGCGACGAGTTGATGCGCTTGCGCAGTGTCAGAGGCATGAATCGGCTCGCCATCAGCCCGGATCGCCAGTATGTCGCATCGCTCAATACGGGCCAGCTCGTGCAAATCTGGTCCAACACCGATCGTGAAGTGAGCCGCATCGACGGTCT
>JANMUI010000093.1:0-3003 GCA_031391405.1 Betaproteobacteria bacterium | reverse complement strand
CGAGCTCTAAGGTGCCGATGCCAAGCGGACCGGGAATGCCGTCCACGAAACTGCCGAATTTGGCCGCTGGCACTTCCCAGACTTCCACTTCAATCGTGGTACCCGGCTCGGCCCGCACCAGCCCCGGCCGCGGCGGCTTGAAGCCTTCGAGGGCGAAGAGCCGGTATGCACGCGCGGTGCGCGAGCGGCGCACCAGACGGCCGCCGCGTTCGGTGAGCTGGTGATTCAGTGGCAGGCCGCTCATGTGTGCGCCGCACACCGCGACCCTTACCGTCGCCGGTGAACGCAGCCCGGCGATGGCCGCAGCGGCGGGCAAAGGCTGTCCGGTCGCCCCAAGTGTCTGGCCAAGGGTGCGATGTGCAGCGTCACCGAGCGCACAAAGCGCGCGGTCAGTGTGCGCCGGCGCGAAGAGCGTGATGCCGAAGGGCAGGCCGGTGTCGAGCAATCCCGCGGGCACGGCGATCGCCGCGAGATCGAGAAGGTTCATGAAGTTGGTGTAGTAGCCAAGGTTCGAGTTGAGCCGGATCGGGTCGGCATTCACCTGGGCGATCGTGTAGATCGTGCCAGCGGTCGGCGTGACGACGATGTCGGCGTCGTTCCACGCGTGCTCGGCTGCGCGGCGCAGCGACATCAGGCGGTACTGCGCGGCGAAGCCATCGGCGGCCGAGTGCCGCGTCGCGCCACCGATAATCTCGCGAGTCACAGGCAGCAGCGCATCGGGTTTCTTCTCGATGAAGTCGCGAATGGCGACATAGCGCTCGGCGACCCAGGGGCCTTCGTACAGCAGCCGCGCTGCGCCGAGGAATGGCGCGAAGTCGATCTCGATGCGCCGCGCACCAAGTTCGACGAGTTTCTCAACCGCGTGCGCGAACAAGGCCCTGGCTGACGTATTGCCGAAGAACTCGAGCTGATCGTTCTTCGGGACGCCGATGCGCAGGCCGGCAAACGCGGATGCGAGGGCAGACGGTTCTTCGCGCCGGGCGAACGCATCCGCGGCATCGAACGAGGCGACGATGTCGAACACGCGTGCCGCATCGCCCGCCGTGAGGCTGAAGATCGATACGCAGTCGAGCGTGCGGCATGCCGGCACGACACCTCGCGCGCTCAGTACGCCGCGGGTCGGCTTCAAGCCCACGAGATTGTTGAACGCGGCGGGCACGCGCCCCGAGCCTGCCGTGTCCGTGCCGAGCGCGAAGCTGGCCAACCCCGCGGCCACCGCGACGGCCGAGCCCGAGCTCGATCCGCCGGAAATGTATTCGTCGTCGAATGTGTTGGCACAGGCGCAGTACGGCGAGCGCGTCCCGACCAGGCCGGTCGCGAATTGGTCGAGGTTCGTCTTGCCGACGAGGATTGCACCGGCCGCGACGAGCCGTTGCACCACCGGCGCACTCTCGCTGGCGATATAGGCGAACTCGGGGCAGCCCGCCGTGGTCGGCAGCCCGGCGACGTCGATGTTGTCCTTCACTGCGAACGGGATTCCGTAGAGTGGCAAATCGTGCGTACCAAGCCGCTCGAGCTCGCTCGCGCGCGCATCGAGTGCAGCACGGGGCACGCGATGAATCCAGACCTTGTCATCGCCCCGCGCGATGATCCTGCGATCGATGGCATCGACGATATCGCTTGGGGTGATCTGGCCCGCGGTGAGGGCCGCGCTGAGGGATTGCAGGTCGAGGCTGCGAATGGCTGCGGGCATGGCACGCTCCCCGTAAGGCTCGCGAAAATCGAGGCGGCTTACTTGCGTAGTATAGGAGATCGCGTCCAGAATGTGCGTTCAATGAAAGTGCGCGTGCGGTAACGAAGGAGGGGGCGATGCCGGCAACCATTACGATCGTGCGCAACCTGTACCGGGATTCAGTATCGCTGATGCAACTCTCGGCGGCCCTTGAGCGGCTGCCCGGCGTGGAGCAGGCCTCGGTGGGAATGGCAACGCCCGCCAACATCGAGCTCATGCGCGACGCGGGCCTCCTGACCGGTTCAATCGACGCAGGCTCAGGCGACATCCTGATTGCGCTCAAGGCGGCCAGCGCCGCCGCGCTTGCCACCGGTCGCGAGCAGGCGGAGAAATTGCTCAAGGAGGAAGCGAAGCCTGCCACCGGCGCGGACGGTCCAGCGGCTCGCCTTCCGCAATCGATCGCGATGGCGATCGAAGCGATGCCCACCGCGAATCTCGCACTCATCTCCACGCCGGGCGACTACGCCGCCGCCGAGGCCCGCAAGGCGATCATGCTTGGCCTCAACGTGATGCTCTTCAGCGACAACGTCGACATCGCGGACGAGGTCGCGCTCAAGGCGCTCGCGAGCGAGCGCAACCTGCTGGTCATGGGACCCGATTGCGGGACTGCCATCGTCAATGGCGTCCCGCTGGCATTCGCCAATGTCGTGCGGCGCGGGACAATTGGCTGCATCGGTGCCTCGGGCACCGGCCTGCAGCAGGTCACTTGTCTCATCGACCGGCTCGGCCTTGGCATCTCGCAGGCCATCGGCACGGGCAGCCGCGATCTGAAAACCGAGGTCGGCGGCGTCACGATGCTCGCTGCGCTCGAGGCGCTCGCGAAGGATCGCGCAACGCGGGTGATCGTGCTCATCTCGAAACCGCCTGCCGAGGCGGTCGCGAAGAAGGTTCTTGCGGCCGCGGCGCGCTTGCGCAAGCCCGTCGTGGTGAATTTCATCGGCATGGATCCTGCGGCGATCACCGGTCGCAACCTGACACCAGCCCGCACCCTCGAGGACGCCGCGCATGCCGCGGTCGCGCTCGCGAATGATATGAAGGTTGCGACGCGTAAGCCGAGAGCCAAGGTGCCGAAGCTCGCGTTCGGCGCCAAGCAGCGCTATGTTCGCGGGCTCTATAGCGGCGGCACGTTCTGCTACGAAGCGACGCTCCTGCTCGGCGCCGCGCTCGGCAAGGTCTGGTCGAACACACCGGTCAAGAAAGAAGACGAGCTCCCTGATGTCTGGAAGAGTCGCGAGCATACGGTCGTCGATCTGGGCGACGACGCGTTCACC
>JANMUI010000227.1:0-11214 GCA_031391405.1 Betaproteobacteria bacterium | reverse complement strand
ATTTTTGCCGATGAGCCGACTCACCAACCTTCGACAATTCCAGCAGGACCTCACGCGACGAATCCAGGGCGCCGCGGTCGGGCATGTAACGCAGCCGACGCGCCTCGGTGTGCAGGCTGGCGATCAGCACTGGCTAATCAGGCTGGACGACGCGGCCGAGGTGCTCGCGGTGGGCACGATTGCGCCGGTACCCCTGACGCGGCCTTGGTTTCGAGGACTGACCAATGTTCGGGGCAACCTTTTGAGTGTCGTCGATTTTGGACAGTTCCTCGGGGCAGCACCAACTCCGGTATCGATCGAGACGCGATTGGTACTGGTGAACGAACGCTTCCATATGAATGTAGGGTTGCTCGTCACCCGGATGCTTGGCCTGCGTGCTCTGAATCAGCTGGTCGAAATGAACGCGCCGAATAGCGTGCCTTGGGTCGACCACGAATATCAGGACGGGCAGGGTTGTCGCTGGCGTGAGCTGTCGATGGGAGAGCTCGTGTATCACCCCGATTTCATGCAGGTCGGGTTATAGAAACGATCAAATACTGCAGACCGTCGAAAGGCAGTTGACTACTTTCCAGCGGTGCCGCGGCGATTGAATGGTTGCTGGCTAGAAATGAGTACTCGATCATGGCGTTCCTCGAAAATCCGCTTTCCAGCAGGCTGTTGAAATCAGGTCCCGAGTCGCATTCGGGAGCGCACAGTGTCGAGCCTGGCGGTGCCGACCCTGCGCGCGATTTTGCGGGTGAACCTGGGATTTCACCGTCTGCGGCCGACGACTTCCGTTCGCCCGGGCGCCCCATTCCATTTATCGGGCAGTTGTCGATCGAACAGCAACTGCGTACGCTCGGCGCTGCATTGATACTCGTGCTTGCACTGACCCTCGTGGCGGGCTGGTACGCTTTGCGGGTGACGAATCACGGCGCCGCCTATGTTGCAGCCGCGACGCGCATGGAGATGTTGTCGCAGCGCATTGCGAAGTCCGCGCAACAAGTGCTCATGGGCTCTTCCGAATCCGCCGCCGAGCTGGCGGCGGGCCGCACCGAATTCACCGACATCGTCGAAAAACTCTCGAATGGTGGGGATTTGGGTGGCACGTCCGTTCCTCCGACGTCCGGAAGCCCGTTGGAAGCGCTCGAGAAGGTACGCAAGTTGTGGGAGCCCGCTCGGGTGAACGCGGAAGCGGTGCTCAATAACCAGAGGAATCTCGCCGACATGGGCGGTGCGGTCAAGGCGATCAACGCTCGGAATCCCGATCTGCTGGATCTATCGGAACAACTGGTCGCGTTGAAGCTGCAAACGAATTCGGGCCCACGGGAAATTTCGCTTTCGGGCCAACTCGTGATGCTGACCCAGCGCATTGCCAAGAACGCGAACGCGCTGCTAGCCTCCGATGTCATCGATCCGGAGACCTCGTTTCTGCTTAGTCGGGACGCTCGAACATTTCGAGAAGCCCTGCGGGCGCTTACTCAAGGATCCGACAATCCCCGCATCGCGCCGCCGCGCGACACCGAAACGCAACAAAAGCTGCAGGAGCTCAACGCAAGCTTTCAGGAATTCGACAAGGCGATCGCAACGATCATCGCGAATCTCCAAGGCCTGGTGCTCGGCAAACAGGCGGCCCGCAATCTCGTCAAGGAGTCGGGCGAATTGCTGTCGAGCGCGGACAGTTTGAGCAGGGACTATGAAACGCAGTCCGGAACCGGTGGGCTGTACGTTCTTCTGGGTGTGCTCGTTCTTGCCGCGGCAGGCATCGTGGCGCTGATTGCCAAGACGTTTCGCGACGACGGCCGCAGAAGAGCGGGCGAAAGCGCTCGCCAGGTGAGCGAGGAACGTTACCGCAACAAGTCGAACCAGGATTCGATTCTGCGGCTCATGAACGAGATGCGGCACCTGGCCGACGGGGACCTGACCGTGCGCGCAACGGTGACCGAGGACATCACAGGCGCCATCGCCGATTCGGTGAACTTCACGATCGAGGAATTGCGCGTGCTGGTGTCGCGGATAAATAGTGCGGCCGCGCAGGTGACAGAGGCGTCGGCATCGGCGCACGATACGTCGGAGCGGCTTTTGCAGGCCACCGAACAGCAATCGCAACAGATTCAGAACGCCAGCGCCTCGGTACTCAAGATGGCCCGCGCGATCAACGAAGTATCTGGCAGCGCGTCGCGCTCGGTGAGCGTCGCGCGGCAATCGCTCAGCGCCGCCGAGCAGGGCGCCGCCGCAGTGCAGGACTCGATTGCCGGCATGAGCGATATTCGTTCGCAGATTCAGGACACATCAAAGCGCATCAAGCGGCTGGGTGAATCGTCGCAGCAGATCAGCGAGATCGTGGAATTGATTTCGGACATTACCGAGCGCACCCAGGTGCTCGCCCTTAACGCCGCGATTCAGGCGGCCTCCGCGGGCGAGGCGGGACGAGGGTTCACCGTCGTGGCCGAAGAGGTGCAGCGCCTGGCCGAGCGCTCCGCCGAGGCGACGCGGCAAATCTCCGCAATCGTAAAGACAATTCAGACGGACACCCAGGACGCGGTCTCCGCGATGGAACGCAGCACACAGGGTGTCGTCGAAGGCGCGCGCCTTTCCGATGCCGCGGGCCAGGCGCTTGCCGAGATCGGCGAAGTATCAACGCGATTGGCGAGCCTGATCGAGGAAATCTCCATTACCGCCCAAAGCCAGGCCCAGACGGCGGGTAAAGTCGCCTCGAACATGCAGGACATTCTTACGATTAACAAGCAGGCCAGCGAGGGAACGAAGCACACTGCAGTGTCCATTGGCCAACTGTCGCACCTCGCAAACGAGCTCAAAGCTTCGGTTGCGAACTTCAAGCTCTAGATTCTGCCTCGCTGCAAGCGATCGGACGCAAAATCATGGCCAGCACCGGCGAATTCGATATCGGCCCACTCACCTGGGTGAAGAGTGAGATTGATCAAGCGCTGACCCGTGCGGTAGCGGCGTTGCGGGCGTCAGTCACCTATCCGGGCGATTCGTCGCAGATCAAACACAGTCAAACCCACTTTCATCAGGCGCACGGTGCGCTGCAGATCGTTGGCCTCGACGGTGTCGCGAAGTTTTCCGAAGAGATTGAAGGACTGCTCGCCGATATCGGCGACGGTACCGCTTCGCCTGCGGCACCCGAAGTCGCGGAACGATGCATCGGCGCCATATCGACCTACCTCGAACAACTGCTGGCGGGCCAGCCGAATCAACCGCTCAAGCTGTTTGCGTTGTATCGGGAAGTCGTCCTGGAAAGAGGGCGGCAGGCGCCAGACCCGACCGATCTCTACTTTCCCAGGTCGGCGCAGCGACGCGAACGCCAAGCGCGCGGCCCGGTTCCAGGGATTGACCGATCGCAAGCGCTGCGCACCGAACGATCGCGGTTCATGCGCGGATTCTTGCGATGGCTCCGCAAGGATCGCGAAGGGATGCGCGAAATGCAGTTGGCCGCGGCCGGAATCAACGCGGCGGAATCCGATTCCGCAGCCCGCGAATTCTGGAGCGCGGCAAGCACTCTTCTTGATGGCATCAGTTCGGGCGCGATGTCCGACGAAGCCGGTGTACCCAGGCTCTGCAATCGCATCGAACGGCAGATCAAGCGACTGATTGATGGTGCTCCAGGGGTCGCGGAGCGCCTGTTGCGGGAGGTTCTCTACCACACCGCTTGCGCGGAACCGATCACCGAGGGACTGCGCACTGCCCAGGAGAACTATGGACTGATCGGAACGGTTCCCGAATCGTTCGACCTGCAGGCAAACGATTCATCGATCCTTCCGCGCCTGCGCGCCATGCGGGAAGCGGTCATTGCGGCCAAATCCGCCTGGATGAAGTACACCGCCGGGCATATACACAGCATCGGGCCCTTTGCCGAGCAGGTCACGCAGATGCGCGACCGCAGCGGACCGCTGGGACGCCTGGAGCTCACGCATCTCGTCGATGAGGTGCTGGCTTTGTCCAATCGCCTCGCCCCGTCGCTAAGCGCCCCATCGGAATCCATCTCACTCGAGGTGGCGACCGCGCTCCTGTTCACGGAAGACGCGGTCGAGCGCTTCAGCACGTTGCCCTCGGAATTTGCGCAGCAATGTAGTGCGATGATCGCGCGGCTGCGGAACGCACGTGAGGAAGGTCCCGCTCAATTCGTTCCAGAATCGCCGTTGCTCGACGAGATATCGCGTCGTGCGCAGGAGCGGATCGCGATCGCGCAACTTATGGGCGAGATCCAGACCAACCTTCGCGAGATCGAAGCGGGACTGGACGCCTACTTCCGCGATCAAGCTCGGAGAACTGAGCTCCCGAGACTCGAGAAGCCAATCGCGCAGGTCATCGGCGCATTTCGCATACTCAACGAGGAACAGGCGGAGCGGGCACTTGCCGAATGTGCGAATCGGATCCGAAAATTTGCCGGCGCCACCTATGTGCCGACGGAAATCGAATTCGAACAGCTTGCAGCGACGCTCTCAGGCCTCGGGTTCTATGTCGGCGGACTGCAGCACGGCAAGGCCGACTTCAACGCCGCAATGCGACCGATCCGCCCGGTCAATCGGACCGAGACGGCGCCATCCGAATTCGCGACGGTCGAGGTGCAGCTCGAGCAGCAAATACGCGGTACGCAGAATCTTATCGAAGCGTGGCACGCCAGCCCCGACGACCCGTCGCGCAAAGAAGACTTGCGCCAGCATGTCGAGTCCTTGCAGCATGACGCATCACTCACTGCCGATTCCCACCTCGAACGGAGGGCACAGGAAGCGCTTTCGCTGCTCTCCAAACATGATGCGATACCCGTCCAGTCGGATATCGCGCAGGCCCTCGCCGGGCTGACACCCGATGCGGTCGAGACGACCGAGCCCTCCGCCGAAGTGCAGCGCCTTGCAGACGCGTCGCGGGAAGCCATTGATGCCGAGTTGTTGGAGGTCTACATCGAGGAAGCCTGCGAGGTCATCGAGACGATCGATGAATATCTCGAGCTTGCCCGCGTGCAGCCCGCCGTAATCGAACATTTGCGTACCATCCGGCGCGGTTTTCACACGCTTAAGGGTAGCGGCCGGATGGTCGGCCTCACTCGCCTTTCCGAAGCCGCATGGGTCGTCGAAAAAGCCATGAACGCTTGTCTCGAGGACGAGCGTCCGGCGAATTCCACACTATTCGATCTCGTCGTTGACGGCAGGAATCTGTTTGCCGACGCGGTTGGCGCGCTCAAGAGCAAAAGGCCTCTTCCTGATGAGGCACCCATCATCGCGAAGGCGGCAGCAATCGATGCGGATGAAGCGGCGGTGGTAATCGGCCGCCGTCGGTTGACCCCCGGACTCTTCCAGATTTTTCTCGGAGAGGCGCACGCCCACATCGATGCCCTCCAAGCGATGCAGGCTCGCATTGAAGCGGGACACCCTGTGACCGAGGAAGACATGCGGGCCGCGCACACCTTGGCCGGGGTCTGCGGCAGCGTCGGCTTCGGCTCGATCCGTGCCGCCGCTAGTGCTCTCGAAGAAACACTTGAATGTCTCAAAGGCGGTGTCGTCGATGGGAATGTCTGCGCGACGACGGGCGAGGCGATCGCTTCATTGGATCGAATGGTTCAGGCAGTCGCCGCGCGCGACGAACCGGGCGAGAATCCCGAATTGGTCCAACGGTTGCAGCAATTCAGGGACGAATTGCGCGTTTCGAGATCAGCGCCGCATTCAAGCTATCGCGATGATCCAATCGATACCATCGAGCAGCTCAGCGAAGAGTCGCTCCCGGGCACCACCGACGAAGACGTTGGTAATACCCATCAGACCATTACTTCAACGTCGCTCGATTTCGCGGATTTACCCGGCGACGCGGCGTCAGAAGAAATCGATTCCCCAATGCAAGTGGGGGACGCGGCTCAATTCGAAGCAATTTCCAGCCTACCTGATGAGGACGCGCCGGTTCTCTCTAATGAGCGGCCATTCGAGGCGCCTCGCGTGCTCCAAACAGGCGCGGAGCTCCCGGATGATTCACCAAGCGTCGTCGCCCCGATGCCACCGGCCAACCCGATCCGGCTCGCGGATATCCTGGTTGAGGACGATGTAGATCCCGAGGTTTTCGAGTTGTTTTTCGCCGAGGCCCAGGAATTGATGCCTGCGATCGCAGGGTCGATGCGCGCCTGGCGCGCTGCGCCGCAAGACGCCAGTATCGGGCATCAGCTCCAACGCTCGCTGCACACTCTCAAGGGCAGTGGACGCATGGCGGGTGCCATGCACATGGGCGAGCTGCTGCATGACATGGAGAATCGGGTCGAGAATGCCGTGTTGCTCTCGCACTTGCCGCTCACGTTCTTCGACGATTTGGAAGTCCAATACGACGCAGTAAGCGCGCTATTCGACCGACTCCAAGGCGGTGATCCGATTCTTTCGCCCGCCGTGCAGGCGCGCCTTCATGCCGTGCCGACCATCGTTCGCGGCCTGGTCGAAGCGCCGCTCGGAACCGAGCGGGATGCTGCCGATCAGCAATCGTTGGTGGCGATACACGGCGATCCCTTCGTGCGATTCGAATCGACCGCAGGGCAGGCCATCGTCCCCGAGGTTGCCGCGGAACCGGAACGCGTCGCGTTGCTGCGTGTGCGCGCGGACGCAATCGACCGATTGGTCAATCAATCGGGCGAAGTCGCCATTGCCCGAAACCGCATCGAGGGTGAAGTCAAGGGCCTGAAATCGACGCTGTCCGAGCTCACGGAGAACATCAGCCGGCTCCGCAGCCAGTTGCGCGAGATCGAGATCCAGGCCGAGACGCAGATCCAATCGAAGATGGTTCAGTCCTCCGAGAAAGACCGGCAGTTCGATCCTCTCGAATTCGACCGGTACACGCGCTTTCAGGAGCTCACGCGCATGATGGCGGAGAGCGTGAGCGACGTCGCAGCGGTGCATCAGAGCATCACCCGCTCACTCGATGAAACGGACGCCGCATTGCTTGCTCAGGCGCGCCTGTCACGAGAGCTCCAGCAGGATCTGCTCCGCGTTCGGATGGTGCCGTTCAAGAATCTTTCGGAACGCCTTTATCGAATCGTTCGCCAGGCGGCCAAGGATGCAGGCAAGCGCGCGACGCTCGATATTCGGGGCAGTCAGGTCGAGGTCGATCGAAGCGTGCTCGAGCGCATTACCGCGCCGTTCGAGCACATGCTGCGCAATGCGATCGCGCACGGTATCGAATCGCCGACGACGCGCTTAGCAGCCGGAAAATCGGAGGTTGGGGAAATCCGCATCGAGATCCGACAAGAAGGTAACGAGGTCATGATGGCCGTCACGGACGATGGCGGAGGACTCGATCTGGATCGCATCCGCACCAAGGCGATTCAACGCGGCCTGCTCAGCGCAGACGCATCGGTTGCCGCAGCGGAGATTACCGATTTCATCTTCCAGCCCGGATTCACCACGGCCACGGAAATCACCCAGCTCGCCGGACGCGGTATCGGGATGGATGTTGTCAAAAGCGAAATCGTCGCCTTGGGCGGGCGCGTCGAAGTCACCAGCGATCGCGGCATGGGTGCGCGCTTTATCGTCTTTCTCCCGCTCACCCTCGCGGTGACCCAGGCGATCGTGATTCAGGCCGGCTCGGCGAAGTATGCGATCCCCGGTCTTCTCGTCGAGCAGGTACGACGGGTCCGCGCTGATGAGCTGGCCGAGTCTTACCGAGCAGGCATTGCGGTCTGGCAGAATCGACGAGCGCCATTTCACTATCTGCCACGCCTGTTGGGTCACATACAAAGCGCTCCCGAATCCAAGCGGCTTGCATGGATCATCTTCGTGCGGAGCGGTTCGGGTCTTGTAGCCGTCCACGTCGACGAAATCATCGGGAATCAAGAGATTGTCGTCAAGAATACCGGGCCGCTGCTTGCACGCGTGACGGGCATCACCGGCGCGACGGTGCTCGGGTCAGGCGAGATCGTACTCATTCTCAATCCGGTCGTCATCGCCGCGAAAGAGGTGGCGGTAGAGGTCGGTGCCCCGCCCGTGCCGATTGTCGTGCATCCGCCTGCGGCGACGGTCATGGACCCGATCGTGATGATCGTCGACGATTCGTTGACGGTTCGCAAGATCACCGGGCGCCTCTTGTCGCGCGCGGGTTACCACGTCGTGACCGCGCGTGACGGCGTCGATGCCATCGAGCAGCTGGAGGAGCTCGTGCCCGACGTGATGGTGATCGACATCGAAATGCCTCGCATGGACGGATTCGATCTGACCCGGCATATCCGATCGCGCGCCACACTCAAACATCTGCCGATCGTGATGGTCACGTCGCGAACCGCCGACAAGCATCGCACGTTCGCGATGGAAATCGGCGTAAACGCGTTTCTCGGCAAGCCGTACCGCGACGAAGAGCTCCTCAGCACCATCGCGGGCTATCTCAGCGACAAGGCGCGCAGTCTCCACGCCGCGCGTTCAGTGGCGAATCAGACGCACTGAGCCGCAGCGCGGCCACCGGCCACCGCATCCCACCAAGACATCATTCGATCCGATTACGCGGCACCGACCGCCCGGCCTGCGTTTGGCCAAGCCATGCACTGCCCTGGGATGGCCCGGTGTAGAATTGCAGCGTGTCCAGCGTCGACCTAACCGACCATTTTCTCATCGCCATGCCGAGCATGGTCGATCGGAATTTTGCGCGCTCACTCACTTTCATCTGCGAACACAACGATCAGGGCGCGATCGGGATTGTCGTGAACCGCCCGATCGATATGACCCTCGCAACCCTGTTCGAACGGGTCAAGATTCCCCTATCGGAAAACTCATTCAGCGGGCTGCCGGTCTACTTCGGCGGGCCCGTCCAGACCGATCGTGGCTTCGTCCTGCATCAGCCAATCGGCGAGTGGAAGTCCACCCTTAAAGTGAAAGACCGGCTCGGTCTCACCACGTCGCGGGACATCCTTGAAGCTGTGAGCGCCGGTCGCGGTCCGACGCGATTGTTCGTGTCCCTTGGGTATGCGGGATGGACGGCCGGACAGCTCGAACATGAGCTTGCGCAAAACGCCTGGTTGACGGTCCGGGCCGATGATTCGATCGTTTTTGATCTGCCCGCGGAAGAACGGTTGGCAGCGGCGATGGAGTTGCTCGGGGTGGATTTCGCGAGACTCCATAACGTGGCTGGACACGCATAGAGCGCACCCGGTTCGCATGCCATCGACGAAGCCAAACCGCGCGCGTCCGGGCATGGAGGCGATTCGGGGTTCGTCCACGGTTCTTGCTTTCGACTTTGGGGAGCGCTTCGTCGGTGTCGCGGTTGGCGACGACGAGACGCGTTTGGCGCATCCGCTGACGACGATAGAATCACGCTCCGAACCCAATAGGTTCGCCCAGATCCAACGGCTGATCGAAGAATGGCAACCCGGGCGGCTGGTCGTTGGTGAGCCGGTATCGATGGACGGCTCCCGCCACGCGATCACGGAGCGCGCTGACCGCTTCGCCCGTCAACTTGGCGGGCGGTTCGGATTGCCGGTACACCGCGCGGATGAGCGGCTCACATCGATTGAAGCCCAGAGGGAGCTGTCGAAGATGGGCCGTGGCGGCAAGTCCGACAAGATGCTTCTCCACCCGATGGCTGCGTGTTTGATTCTCGAGGCATATTTCAATGAGCAACCTACCTGACGCCGACGCGCTGATCGCGGCGCTGGTCACGAGGCTAAAGCCCACCATTACGAAGGAAACCGGGATGATCGGCATTGTCACCGGCGGGGCCTGGCTGGCAGAGCGGCTACACAGCGAGCTTGAACTGCAGGTGCCGCTTGGCCGAATCGATATTTCCTTCTATCGCGACGATTTCTCGAGCTCCGGTCTCAACGCATCGGTCAAACCGAGCCAGGTCCCCTTCAAGGTCGACGATCGAGAGATCCTCTTAGTGGATGACGTGCTGTATACCGGACGCACCACCCGCGCCGCGCTCAACGAGATCTTCGACTACGGTCGGCCCAAGTCCGTTCGGCTGGTGGTCCTTGCCGATCGCGACGAGCGGCAACTGCCAATCGCCGCGCAATTCGTGGGCGCGGTCATCAAAGTTCCGGCCGGGCAAAAGCTGCAATTGGAACGCGATGCGACCGGGAAGCTCTCCTTGCGATTGAATGCTCCGAAAGCCGTCGATGCGTAATCCGCAACTGAATGCCAATGGTGAGCTCACCCACCTGCTTACGATCGAGGGGTTGCCGCGCGAAATCCTCACCAGGATCCTCGATACGGCGAGCTCGTTCATCAGCGTGGTGGAGCGGGACGTGAAGAAGGTTCCTCTCCTGCGCGGCAAGTCTGTGTTCAATCTTTTTTTCGAGTCGTCCACGCGTACGCGCACCACCTTTGAGATTGCGGCCAAGCGATTGTCCGCCGATGTCGTGAATCTCAATATCGGCACCTCTTCCCAATCAAAAGGCGAAAGCCTGCTCGACACCATCGATAACCTCGCGGCGATGAATGCGGATGTGTTCGTCGTGCGCCATGCGCAGTCGGGCGCCGCGCACATGATTGCGCGCCACCTGGCACCGCATTTTCATGTGATCAACGCGGGCGATGGACGCCACGCGCATCCGACCCAGGGGCTGCTCGATCTGTATACGATCCGCCATTACAAGAAGGAGTTCACGCGTCTGACCGTGGCCGTTGTGGGCGACATACTCCACTCGCGAGTTGCGCGTTCGCTGATTCACGGCCTCACCACGCTCGGGGTGCCCGAAGTTCGCGTGATCGGGCCGCAGACCCTGATGCCCACCGGCGTCGAGAGCCTCGGCGTGCGTGTTTTTCACGACATGCGGCAGGGCCTCGCCGGCGCCGACGTGATCGTGATGCTGCGGCTGCAGAGCGAGCGAATGCGCGGGGCGCTGCTGCCCAGTGCACAGGAATTCAACAAATACTACGGCCTGACCGCCGCAAAATTGTCGTTGGCGAATCCGGATGCGATAGTGATGCATCCCGGGCCGATGAATCGCGGCGTGGAAATCGATTCGTCCGTGGCCGACGGCCCGCATTCGGTGATCCTGCCGCAGGTAACTTTCGGCATCGCGGTGCGCATGGCGGTCATGAGCATCATCGCGGGTAATCGATGAGAGTATTGATCAAGGGCGGGCGCGTGATCGATCCGGCAAGCGGCCGCGATTCGGTCGGCGATGTTCTGCTCGAAGGCGAGCGCATCGCGGCGCTCGATGCTGCCGCGCAAGGCGCCCGCGCCGATCAGACCATCGATGCCGCGGGGCTGATCGTCGCACCCGGCCTCATCGATGTTTGCGCGCGATTG
>JANMUI010000057.1:0-6075 GCA_031391405.1 Betaproteobacteria bacterium | reverse complement strand
CCCGGCTGATGCACGCTTGGTCGATCGCTTGGTCGATCGATCGCTTGCAAGATCTCGCGAGCCAACGCGGCCAGGCCCGGGCCTGGCCATGCCGATCACGACCGAGCCGCCGTTGACCAACGGCGCGACGGCCCGTCACCGCAAGAATCGCCGGGGCCGACTCAGGCAGCAACCAGCGTCTCGGCATTGCGGTGCTCCGGTGATCACACACGACTTGCATGTCTCTCGATACCGCCTCACGCAATTCACGCAGGGACGGCCAGACTGAATCCGCGTGCCCAGCGTGTGCGAAGGTCAGTTTCACAAGGGGGCAACTCCCGCGACGCTCCGCGCGCCCCTCACCAAACCGTTAAATCTCCACCTTCGCCACATCATACGCAAACAGCCAGTCATACCGCTCGATGAGCGGCGCGGGCGCGAATTCGCGTTCGATGTACGCCTCCGCGGTGACGGGATCCGCAAGCGATGGATGATGGAAGCGCTTCGCGTTCGCCGCCGATCCGGTGACGGCGCGCGCCGTGCGATCACGGCGGAGGTCTTCGTAGCGGACTAGCGCGCGTTCGACTTCGGCACCGCGTGGATCGGTTACGCGCGCCTCCAGCACGCGCGCGAGCACGCATGCGTCCTCCATCGCCTGTGCGGCACCCTGCGCGAGGAAAGGCAACATCGGATGGCAGGCATCGCCCAGCAAAGTCACCCGACCAGTAGACCACCGCGCCATTGGCGTGCGACTCATCAGCGCCCACTTGAACGGCACATCGACCGCGCGAATGAACGAATGAATGTCCTCATGCCATCCCGCGAAATCGCGCGCCCATTCTTCATGCGTGCCGCGCTCGGTCCACGACTCGATCAGCCAGTCGTCCCGTTCAACCAGTCCGACGAAATTCATCACCTCGCCACGGCGCAGCGGATACTGGACCGAATGTCGACCCGGACCAACCCACACGTTACTGATCCCTTGTGCAAGATGCGCCGGCAATCGGGCCATCGGGATCACGCCGCGCCAGGCCATGACGCCGGTGAACTCCGGGCGGTCGGGGCCGAACATCGATTGGCGAATCGGTGAATGCACGCCGTCGGCGCCGACCAGCACGTCGCCCTTGAAAGTTGGACCATCGCTCAGTTTCAGCGTCACGCATTTCTCGTCCTGCTCGAATCCGGTAACGCGGTGATTCAACCGTATCGCCCCGGGCCGCGCATGCTCCACTGCGTCAATCAATGGTTGATGCAGGTCCGGCCGATAGACGGTGATGCTCGAATAGCCCCAGCGTTCGACTGCTTCCGGACCCACGTCGATGAAAGGCCAGATCTTGCCGGTCTGCCAGTGACGAATCTGCCGCGCCGCCGGCACGCACGCAGCATCGCGCACGGCGTCGCCAATGCCCAATTGGTCCAGAACCCGGTGGCCGTTCGGCGTGAGATTGATGCCCGCGCCGAATTCCCGGAGTTCGCCGGCCTGCTCGAACACGTCGACGGCGAATCCGCGCTGAATGAGTGCGAGCGCCAGCGCGAGTCCGCCGATACCGGCGCCGGCGATGAGTACGTGGGGGCGAGAAATCATTCGAATGTCAACCTTGGCGCGTCGATCATGCGCGGCGGCGATGTGACTGTGCGGGGGATTGGGTCACGTACCGATCGGGATCATAGCGGAGTCTCCCTTGGCCAGCCCAAATCGGACCGCGGATCGACCGCCGTTCGGGCTCCTCGTCATCGCAACAATCGGGTCCGCCGCCGCTACTGATCGATGGATAATCACCGCGCACGTCCGACTTGTTGCACGGCGCTCTCGTGGCGTATGCTCCACGCAAAGGTGAAGGATGAAGGATTAAGGGTGAATATGAACGCGCAACGTGAAGGGGTCCGCAACTTCGCGGATGTAAGTTACGAAGAAGCGATGCGCCGCTGCCGCGACCTCGTGCCGGTGTTGCGTGCTCGCGCGACCGAGGCCGAGATCAGTCGCCAGATGATGAAGGAAACCGAAGCGGATCTGCACCGATCCGGGTTGCTTCGTTTCGGCCAGCCAAAGCGCTTCGGTGGGATGGAGCTCGATTTCATCGCCTGCTTCGAATTGCCCGCGGAACTTTCTCGCGGCGACGCCTCGACCGGCTGGAATCTCGCCAATCTTGGTGTTCATCATTGGATGCTCGCCTTGTATGACGAGCGGGCGCAGGAAGAGGTCTGGGGGCCGAACCCGGACGCGTTGATTGCATCGGGCATCGCCTTCCCCCAAGGCATCGGGCGCAAAGTCGACGGCGGATTCATCATCAGCGGCTACTGGAATTTTTCGAGCGGTGTCGACGTTGCAACCTGGAACATGCTTGCTGTCACGGTTCGCGATGGCGACCGCGTGATCGATCACCGTATGTGCCTGGTCCCGCAAGGCGAATACGAGGTCGTCGACGACTGGCATGTGCTCGGCATGAAATCGACCGGTTCCAAATCGGTCCGCGTGAAGGACCTTTTCGTCCCCGAGTACCGCGCGTTGTGCATGTACGACATTCGCGGCGGCGGCAATTTTCCCGGCGCAAGAATCCATGCCAATCCGACTTACCGGGTGCCGCTCGCCGCATTGGGATCGCATTGCATCTCAGGCGCCGCGGTCGGCAATGCGCAAGCGGCGGTCGACCTCACGATCGAGATCGTGAAGGAACGCAGCACGAGTTACACCGCTATGCGAATGCGCGATTTCCAGGCCGTCCAGCTGCGCGTGGCGGCCGCCTCTACGAAAGTGCATGCGGCGCGGTTGATGATCAAGAACGATTGCATCGAAGCTCAGCAGGCGGCGGCCGCGGGGAGCATCGCATCCATCGAGGAAAAGCTCCGCTTCAAACGCAATGTCGCGTGGGCGATCAATCAATGCACCGAAGCGGTTGACTTGCTGCACGCGATGGCGGGCGCCAACGGCATCTACGATCGCTATCCGATCCAGCGGATCTTTCGTGATGCACACGCGCTCGGCGGGCATATCGGCTTCAGTTGGGACGCGCAGGGCTCGCCTTGGGGCATGGTGGCAATGGGCGGCGAATTCACGAGTCCGACCCTTTAGTGTGCAGACCGATCATCGTGTATTGACCGCAGCAGAAGCGCTGCAAGCGGTCGCGGCGCTCGTACCAACACTCAAAGCGCGCGCCGCCCGGTGTGAGGCACTGCGGCGTGCCCCAGACGAGACGATTGCGGAGCTCCATGCCGCGAACCTGATGCGCCTCATGCAGCCGCGCGCGTTTGGCGGCTCCGGTCTTGGCATCGACACGATCTTCGACTTGTCACTCGAAATGTGCCGTGGTTGCCCCTCTACGACCTGGGTGTGGATGAACCTGGTCACGCATTCCTGGAACATCGGGCAGTTCTCGATCGAAGCGCAACACGATGTCTGGGATACCGACCCGAACGCGCTCGCCGCGACGGGCCTTGCGCTGCCCGCGGGCAAGGCGTACAAAGTAGAGGGCGGCTACCAGGTCACTGGTAAGTGGCCATTTGGCAGCGGGATCGATGCGGCGACCTGGATACTGGTCGGCGCGACAATGGATCGCCAGGGTGCGGCGCCAGGGCGGCGGTTCTTCCTCGTGCCGCGATCTGATTTTCGCAGTCTCGACAACTGGCGGGCATATGGCCTCACCGGTTCAGGCAGTCACGACGTTGAAGTGATCGATGTATTCGTACCCGAGCATCGCAGCCTCGATGCGGACGTGTTCGCCACAGGCATGGAAACGCCGGGGGGCATTGCGCACGGCTGCCTGCCTTACTTGTTGCCGCCATTCCCAACCTTCGGCTTTGCACTCGGCGCGGTTCCGCTCGGGTCAGCGAAAGCGGCGATTGAGGAGTATGTATCGATCACCCGTAAGCGCGCCGGCACCTATACCGGTACGCGGCTGGCGGAGCTGACACCGCTCCAGATTCGCATCGGCGAAGCATATGCTTGCGTGGATCTCTTCGAGAAGACCATGCGCGCCGACATTGCCGAGTTGATCGGATCGGTGGCGCACGGGCAATCCCCCTCTGTCGAAGCCCGATTACGCTGGAAGCGCAATATCGCTTTTGGCGTGGGCCTGGCGACACGTGCAGTCGATACGCTCATGGCGGCGAGCGGTGCGGGCGGACTATCGAGTGACGCTGCGCTGCAACGCCATTTCCGGGACGTTCACGCATCCGCCTCACACATCGCCCTCACATGGGACGTGCAAGGCGCGGCTTACGGGCAGCATGTGCTGGGTTTGCCATTGGCGGCGGCGTCGTTGCTTTGAGGGTACTGAGACAATCTTGAACCGCAGAGGACACAGGGGACGCAGAGGAAGCGTTCTAGATTCTGCGATGGCCGCGCTGAACGCGTTCATCGCTTTGGCGATTGTCGTCGCGGAATTGTTCCTCTTTATCACCGCGTCCTCTGCGTCCACTGTGGTTCACACCAATGTCTAGGCCATGAAAATCGAAACCGGTCGTCCTGCCTCGATGGCGCCGCACGGGATGGTCGTGTCGCCCCATGCGTTGGCATCGCAAGCGGGCCTCGAGATCCTGAAAGCAGGCGGTAGTGCGGTGGACGCGGCGATCGCGACGAGCGCTGTGCTCTCGGTTGTCTATCCGCACATGACGGGTGTCGGCGGCGACGCCTTCTGGCTCATCTATGACGCGAAGGCCAATCGTGTACGTTATCTCGACGCGGCGGGTCAAGCGGCGGCCAGCGCCTCGATCGGCTGGTTTCTCGAGCGCGGTCTGACGGAGATTCCGTTTCGTGGCGTGCTTCCCGCTACGCTGACAGTTCCTGGCGCGGTCGATGGTTGGTGTACTGCGCATCGTGAATTCGGGCGCGTCCCCCTTGCGCAGTCGTTGGCCGCTGCGATCGATTATGCGGGCGATGGGTTTCCCGTCAGTGCCCGACTCTCGCGTTGGATCGGTCTCACCGCCGCCGACGACACGTTCAATGACGATGCGCGCCGTATCTTCACGCCGGCTGGCGTGGTGCCGCGCGCAGGCGCGAAGCTCGTCAATCGAAATCTTGCGCGCACGATCGCGGCGATCGCAGCGGGCGGTCGCGACGCCTTCTATCGCAGCGAGAACGCGAAAGCGATGGCGGCATTCTCCCGCGCAAATGACGGCTTCTTCACCGAGGCCGATTTCGCTCTGCAGCAGTCACGTTGGGGCGAGCCGATCTCGACCCTGTATCGCGGCATCACCATCTTCGAGACACCGGCGCCCACCCAAGGATTCACGGTACTCGAGATGCTGAACCTGCTCGAACCATACGATGTCGGGCGCTGGGCGTTCCTGGGTGCCGATCATGTTCATCATCTCGTTCAAGCCAAACAGATCGCGTATCACGATCGCGACACGCAGCTTGCCGACCCTTTCTATGCCGAGGTTCCGATTGCGCGGCTTATCTCGCGCCCGTACGCCGATTTGCGGCGAACGCTGATCAATCCCTTGCGTGCGCTTGCCTGGGATGAAGTGCCCTCCTATGGTTCACTCAAAGGGGACACCGTGTATATCGGTGTCGTCGATGCCGAGGGCAACGCCGCCTCGCTCATTCATAGCGTCTATGGGATCTTCGGGTCCGGCATCGTGGCGGGCGAGACCGGGGTCGTGCTGCAGAATCGCAGCTCGTATTTCCTGCTGGATCCGGATCATCCAAACCGGCTTGAAGCGGGCAAGCGCCCGTTGCACACGCTTATCGCATCGCTTGCATTTGACGGGAGCGAGCTAAGACACCTGGTGGGCTGCATGGGGGCCGACGGGCAGCCGCAAATTCATCTGCAAACCTATACCGGGCTCATCGACTTCGGATTGGATATCCAGCAGGCGGTCGAAGCACCGCGATGGCTGTCCGGGCGCTTCGCCCTTGGCGAGGCACGCGATACGCTCAACATCGAAGGTCGATTCGCGTCCGCAACGATCGAGGAGCTTGCGCGACGCGGCCACACGGTGAATCGATGGTCGAATTGGAACGAGTTGGCCGGTCATTGTCACGGCATCACGATCGATCCGGCATCAGGAATGCGAATCGGCGGCGCAGATCCGAGAAGCGACGGGGCGGCCATCGGGTATTAGTAGAAATAGGGGATTTACCGTTCGCCCTGAGCC
>JANMUI010000055.1:0-3112 GCA_031391405.1 Betaproteobacteria bacterium | reverse complement strand
CCCGGCTGATGCACGCTTGGTCGATCGCTTGGTCGATCGATCGCTTGCAAGATCTCGCGAGCCAACGCGGCCAGGCCCGGGCCTGGCCATGCCGATCACGACCGAGCCGCCGTTGACCAACGGCGCGACGGCCCGTCACCGTAAGAATCGCCGGGGCCGACTCAGGCAGCAACCAGCGTCTCGGCATCGCGGTGCTCCGGTGATCGCACACGACTTGCATGTCTCTCGATACCGCCTCACGGAATTCACGCAGGGACGGCCTGACTGAATCCGCGTGCCCAGCGTGTGCGAAGGTCAGCTCCCGCAAGGGGCGAGGGGCTCTTCAATGGTCCCTACGGAATCTACGCAGTTCCGCGGAGATTCCTAGATGGTCATCACGCCGCCCCCAGCGCCTCCGCCAGCACGCGCGCAACGTGCACCGCTTCCCGCTTGGCGCCGTCCGCGATCTGATGCCGGCAGCTCGTGCCGTCGGCCACGATCAGCGTGTCGGCGCTCGCCTTCCGTACCGCCGGAAGCAGCGACGCTTCCGCCATCTTCATCGAAACGTCGTAGTGCAGGGCCTCGTAGCCGAATGCGCCGGCCATGCCGCAACAGCTCGACTGAACCGTTTCGACCATCAACTCGGGGACGAGGCTGAGGGTCTGCTCAACGGCCGACATCGCATCGAACGCCTTCTGGTGGCAGTGGCCGTGGAGCAGCACCCGCTTCGCGCGGATCGGTTGCAACGCCAGCCGTAGCCGGCCGGCCGCCTGTTCGCGCGCAAGAAATTCTTCGAAGAGCAGCGCATGCTTGCCGATCGCAGCGACTTTCGGACCCAGTTTCATTACCTGCAATTCGTCACGCAACGTGAAGAGGCACGACGGTTCCAGACCAACGATCGAAACGCCGCGATCCGCGTAAGGTGCGAGTGCCGCGATCATACGCGCGGCTTCCGCTCGCGCCTCATTGATCATGCCGGTCGCTAGAAAGGTGCGGCCGCAACAGAGCGGTCGATCAACATCGTTGGCGCGCACGATCTTGACGTCATAACCGGCGGCGTCGAGCACACGCTGCGCAGCGCGTGCGTTCTCGGGTTCGAAGTAGTTGGTAAAGGTGTCGACGAAGAGGACGACTTCGGGGCCCCTCATCCCAACCCTCTCCCCGCCAGGCGGGGAGAGGGAGCGCAGGAACGTGTCATGGCGCCAGCGCGGGAGTGATCGTTTTGCGGAGAAGCCAAGCACGCGTTCGAACACGCCGCGTAATACGGGAAACGACTCGCGCACATTGAACAGCCATGGGACCTTCGCCGCCCACGGCGCATAGCGCGGCAGAAACGAAACCAACTTGTCCCGGAGCGGATAGCCGACCTTGCGATGGTAATGATGCAGAAACTCAATTTTCATACGCGCCATGTCGACGCCGGTCGGGCATTCGCGTTTGCAGCCTTTGCAGCCGACGCAAAGATCCATCGCCTCGCGTACCGCGTCGCTCGTGAAAGCGTCCGGCCCGAGCTGCCCCGACACCGCAAGCCGCAGCGTGTTGGCGCGCCCACGTGTGAGATGTTGCTCGTCGAGCGTCGCACGATAGGACGGACACATTGTTCCCGCATCGAATTTGCGGCAATGTCCGTTGTTGTTGCACATCTCCACTGCAGCCGCGAATCCGCCCGCCCCATCGGACCGATCGCCCTGATCCCATTCCGACCAGTCGAGTGCCGTTGCAATTGGCTGCGCGCGATACCCAGTCTTGAAGCGATACAACGTGCGATCGTCTTGTCGCGGGGCGCGCACGATCTTGCCCGGATTCATCAATCCGCGTGGATCGAATATATCCTTGATTTCTTCCAGCGCGCGCGTCAATCGCGAGCCGATGATGGGCTCGATCCACTGCGATCGCACTAGTCCGTCACCATGCTCGCCCGAGTACGCGCCCTTGTATTCGCGCACCAGTTCGCACGCCTCTTCTGCGATTGCGCGCAACTGGTTCGCGCCGCCTTCTTTCATGTTGAGGATCGGGCGCACATGGAGCGTTCCGACCGATGCATGCGCGTACCAGGTGCCGCGCGTGCCGTGTTTGGTGAACACTTCGGTCAGGCGCCGCGTGTACTCGGCGAGATGTTCGAGCGGCACGGCGCAATCTTCGATGAACGAAACAGGCTTGCCCTCGCCTTTCATCGACATCATGATGTTCAGCCCGGCTTTGCGGACTTCCCAGAGCGTTTTCTGTAGGCGTTCGTCGGTGACCTCGACCACGCTGCCGGGCAGCCCCAGATCGCCCATCAGCTCCACCAGTTGCTGCAACTTGGAGACCTGAGCGGCCTTATCGTCGCCCGCAAACTCCACGAGCAGGATCGCTTCTGGCTCGCCATTGACGCATTGATCGAGGATCGTACGAAACGCCGGATTAGCGCGCGCAAGGTCGAGCATGGTGCGATCAACCAATTCCACCGCATCGGGATCGAGCTTGACGATGTGCTCGGGCACCTGCATGGCGCGATAGAACGACGAGAAATGGCACACGCCGAGCGTCTTTGCTTTCGGCAACTGCGACAGCTTGAGATGCACCGCGCGCGAGTACGCAAGCGTCCCTTCCGATCCGACCAGTAAGTGCGCGAGGTTGTGGGGATCGATCGCCGCGGCATCGCGCCCGGGCTGCACCATGTCGATGTTGTAGCCCTGCACGCGGCGCAACACCGTAGGCCACCGAAGCGCGATTTCGTCGGCTTCCCGCCGTAGGATCGCATGCACGCGTCGGACGAGTGTTCGATACGCGGATGAGCCGGACGCCAGATCACCCGATGGACCGAACCGCATCGCGCTGCCGTCGGCGAGCCACGCGTCGATCGCGCGCACGTTGTGCACCATGTTCCCGTAGCGAATCGAACGCGATCCGCAAGAGTTGTTGCCGGCCATGCCGCCGATGGTCGCTTGCGCGCTGGTCGACACATCGACCGGAAACCAAAGGCCGTGCGGGCGGAGTTGCGCATTCAAACTATCGAGCACGAGCCCGGGCTGTACGACACAGCGGCGCCCCGCAACGTCGAGCTCGATCACGCTATTGAGATACTTCGAATTGTCGATGACGAGCGCCGCACCGACGGTCTGGCCGCACTGCGATGTGCCGGCGCCCCGCG
>JANMUI010000044.1:0-5204 GCA_031391405.1 Betaproteobacteria bacterium | reverse complement strand
TTGCAGGAAGCCGGCGTGATCCGCTACCGGCGCGGTCACATCACAGTGCTCGATCGCGACGAGCTCGAAAAACGTGCATGCGAGTGCTATGCCGTCGTCAAGCGGGAATACGATCGCCTGCTCGCGGCAACGCCACGCCCCTTATTTCCGGCGCAGTCGTTTTCTTTGTATACGTCCGGGCGATCGGTCGGTCGACATTTGAGGGAAGGTCATGACGCCCGCGCGACAACGCAGTAGCGACGGAACACGATGCAAAGGACAGCTGTATCACGGAGGGAAACGTGTGCCTGACGGAAGCCAAGGCGGCGGAGACGCGGCCAAGCCGTCACGACCTTCAGGGGCCCTATAGAAATTCAAATTTCCTGTCATTCCCGCGAAGCTTGTCCCCGAATGCCATTGTCGGGGAGCGGGAATCCAGAGACTATTGAATCATCGGGGATTCCAAAAAGCCTAGTTTCCCGCTCCCCGACAATGTCATTCGGGGACAAGCTTCGAATGACGAATTCTTAGAGATGCCCTTCAGTCTATCTTCAGTCTCGATAATCCGCGATGAACGCCTTGACCTGCTGCGTGCCGGGCGAGGTGCCTTCGACGACCGCGAGGTAGATCGCTTCGCCCGACCCGATGCGCCGTCCCTGATGCAAGAACGCCATGATGGCCGGACCGAGTGCACATCCCTTGGCGTAGAGGTGTTGCAGGAAATTGACCACCGTCGCGGGAACTTCGTCGACCGTTCCTGGACCGCGATAGATGTGTACCTCGGCAACACGTGAGATCGAGATGCCGAATGCGGCAATGATCGCTAACGGATCGCGCAGCGGGACCTTCGCGCGACCCCCGTCACGGTCAGATTCGCCGATACGCCCTGCATCGATGGGATCGTTCGTATTCACGCGATTAGTCGAGCAAGGCTCGTGCCCGATCCCCAATGTCGCCGCAGCGGATCTGCGGCGCGCGACGGTCCATCCCCGCGAGGCGACGGGCATGCAAGTTGCGGCGGGGCCCAGGCTCGTTACTAAAAAAAGGGAACAGAACCATGACTGGACGCGTCCGAAAAGCGGTCATCCCGGTGGCCGGACTCGGCACCCGGATCCTGCCGGCGACCAAAGCAATTCCGAAAGAAATGCTCCCGATCGTCGACAAACCGCTGATCCAGTACTGCGTGGAAGAAGCGGTCGACGCCGGCATCGATCAGATCATTTTCATCACGAGCCAATCCAAGCGCGCAATCGAAGACCACTTCGATCGATCTCCCGCACTCGAGTCGGCGCTGCACTTGAAGGATCGGCACAATCTGCTGACCGGTCTCGACCGAGTGTTGCCTCCGCATGTGCGCTATGTGTGCGTGCGCCAGCCGCAGCCGCTGGGGCTTGGTCATGCAGTCTTATGCGCGCGATCGTTGATCGGCAATGAACCGTTCGCGGTCATCCTCCCCGATGATGTGATGGACGCGCAACCGTCGGTGCTCGCGCAACTGATCGAGCAGTTCGACGAACACGGGCACAGCATGATCGCGGTGGAACCGGTTGCGCGCGAAGACACCCGCAAGTACGGAATCGTCGATGTCGTGCCGAGCGGCGATTCGCTGCGCACTTTGATTGATATCGTCGAGAAGCCGCACCCCTCCGTGGCGCCGTCAACGCTTGGCGTGGTCGGGCGATACGTGTTGACGCCCGAGATCTTTCGCTTGCTTGAAACCCTGACGCCAGGTGCGGGCGGCGAGATCCAGTTGACCGACGGCATCCGCGCCATGCTTGCCGATCATCGCGTCTCGGCGCTGCAGTTTACCGGCAAGCGCTTCGACTGCGGCTCGAAGCTTGGCTACGTTGCCGCCACGCTGCACTTCGCGCTTAAGCATCCTGAGGTCGGTGCGGCATTCGCGCTGTTGGTAAGTGTCGCCGCGGCCGACATCGGCCGGTCGGTTGTCGAACCGCGACGAAGCGCTGCGGCATGACGACACGCACAGTCGCACGCACTGAGCGAGCCGCTATGCATCGCGATTATTTGCCGTCCCAAAAGGGGTAGCTCCATGGATCTTCAAACGCCCTTGCGGGCCTGCGTACCTGGCGGTTCGATTGCGATCCTTCGTCGAATCGACCGATCATCTCGTTCAGGATGTTGTTCTTGGGCAGCGTTCTGACCGTATCGTCGCGCCGGTCTGGATCGAGCTCAGCCGCAGGCACCACCAAAGGGACCGGCGCGGCCGGCTGCTCCGCGCCGTTTTGAACGACAGTCGGATCACCCTTTTCCCTGCATCGGAGTCCGGAAGCGCGATGCGTGGGCGTGGTCGTCGAGTCGGTTGTAAGGGGGAGAATTATCATCGCGATCCCTCGGGTCGTTGTCGGCGGCGCCATCCACAACCGATTATATCCTTGGGCGCCGAATCCACGCATGCAACGGTTGTGCCCACGCTGCTTCGCACGCCTGGGCATCACGTTACCCTTCGACAGGCCTGTCCTGAGCTTGTCGAAGGGCTCAGGGCGAACGGAGGCGCCCGCTCCGCCCGCCTGGGCGTGGCCCCTGCGCCTCGCGCTCGACGACGCCTTGGAGCATGCAGGCGATCGGAAAATTTGACGAATCCGGGAGTAATTCTTGCGACCACGGCGAATAGCGATGGTGGCTCCAAGCCTCCACCAGGCGTCGGTCCCTCTCGGGAACTTCAAAACACTTCTGCTTTCAGCAAGTTAGCGATTTCCGCGGATCGAAGACTCGCATGGCACGGGGATTGCAAAGAGGGGTCGCGAACATCAAACAAATGGAATCCTCCTATGCGAACGGCCATGCACCTACGCGCCAATCACCAACTTTCCCTGACACCTCAACTGACGCATTCGATCCGTCTGCTTCAGCTGTCTGCGCTTGAGTTCGAACAAGAGCTGGAGGAGTCCCTCGCGAACAATCCGTTCCTGGAATGCGAGGTTCCCGGCACCCCGCCGAGCCCCAACACATCCACCCAAGAACTGCCCGGCGTTAGCGCCGACCACGACGCCGGGTTTGAGACCGCCAACGACAGCGACGACCACGATGCAACATCCGCCGCGACCACTGAATCCGGCGACGGAACCATCAATTGGGAATACGACGAGTCCACGCGTTTCGATTCCGGGTCGCGGCGTGAACACGACGACGACGCGCTGGATGCGACCGCGCTGGCGCCTGCGCCGGTGGGGTTGCGCCAGCATTTGCTCGAGCAATTGTGCGTCTGTCGCCTCGACGCGCGCGATAGCTCGCTCGTGAAGGTGATCATTCACGCCTTGGAGCCTGATGGGTATCTGCGTACAGGTCTCGACGAGCTCGCCGCGATGTGCCCTGAAGAGTACGAGGTCGACGTAAATGACCTCGGCCTCGCGTTGCGGTTGGTAACCAGTTTTGACCCGGTAGGGGTCGGCGCACGCAACCTCGCCGAATGCCTGAGTTTGCAACTCGAACGCCGCTCAGAGGACACCCCAGGGCTTGCGCTCGCGCAGCGAATCATCAAATGGCATCTGGCCGAATTGGCGAACCCCGATACGAAGCGATTAGCGGACAGGCTCGGTTGCAGCGATGCCGAGTTCGCAGGGGCCTATCAATTGATTCGGACGTGCGCCCCGAAGCCCGGGCTGCCATTCAATGAGGAGCGAACCGAGTATGTGGTGGCTGATGTCGAGGTTCGAAAAGTAGGCAAACGTTGGGTGGCCCGCATCAACCCAGACGTAGTTCCGAAGGTTCGCGTGAACCGAAGTTACGCGGCCATCCTCTCGGCGCAACACGCGAGCGGTTCCTCGCCGACCGGGCAAAAGCTCCAGGAAGCGCACTGGTTTGTGCGCAACGTGAATCAGCGCTTCAAGACCATCCTGCGCGTCGCGCAAGCGATCGTCGAGCGGCAGAGCCGTTTCCTGGAATATGGTGATGTCGCGATGAAGCCACTGGTCTTGCGCGAGCTTGCGGAGACGATCGGCGTGCACGAATCAACGGTGTCGCGGGTGACCTGCAACAAATATATGATGACGCCACGCGGGCTGATCGAATTCAAGTATTTTTTCGGTAGTCACGTCGAATCAGAAGGCAACGCCTGTTCATCGACGGCGGTGCGGGCGTTGATACGCCAGATCATCGACGCCGAGGATCCGGCGCGTCCTCTTTCCGATGTGAAAGTCACCCACGCGCTCGAGCAAAAGGGCGTCGCCTTGGCGCGCCGCACCGTTTCCAAATATCGTGATGGGATGAAAATTCCGTCGGTCGAGGTGCGCCGCTTGTCGTCACCGGCAACCGCGCATGCCTAGCGGTTTATGAACTTCTCTCGTCGCTCCCGCGAAGGCGGGAGTCCAGGAATTTCCATATAAGGGCGCCTCTAAAAATGCGTCATTCCCGCGAAGGCGGGAATCTAGGCTTTTCGGAATGCCCGATGCGTCAATAGCCTCTGGATTACCGCTTACGCGGGAATGACGGAAAATTTGAATTTTTAGAGGTACCCATAAGCTTAATCAACGACGTGCTGGATTCCCGCCTACGCGGGAATGACACTTTTATGGTCCGCGAGCGATTTTCAAAAAACTGGTAGAAATCTGAGCGCCACGGTCAATCGGAATGCAGGTGCCGTGCCGGGTCAGCCGGGCGGCGCATCGCCTTCATATTCACGGAGGCGGTTGTAGAGCGTCTTCGCGCTGATACCGAGCATCTCGGCAGCTTTTTCCTTTTGACCGCTGTAGGCGGCAACGGTGGCGAGAATCAACGCGCGCTCCATGTCAGCGATCGAGCTGCCCACCGGTACCGACACCAACGGCACGTCACGCTTGGCCCCGCGCGGTGAGCGCGCCGCGTCGAACGGGATGCAGTCGGCGTCGATCGTATTCGTCTCGCACATGATGTAGGCACGCTGGATGACGTTGCGCAGCTCGCGGACATTTCCCGGCCAATCGTAGTGTAGGAGCCTGTCGAGCGCATCAGGCGTTAGCGCACGCTGCGTTTTCTCGCGCTGGTTCATCGTCAGCAGGAAGTGTTCGGCGAGCAGCGCCACGTCTTCGAGGCGCTCGCGGAGCGGCGGAACATGGATCTGGAAGACGTTCAGGCGGTAGAAGAGATCCTCGCGCAGTTTTCCGCTGGCGACCGCATCACGAAGGTCGCGATTGGTGGCCGCAATGATGCGTACATCGGTCTCAAACAGTTCGTCGGAGCCGACGCGCATGAACGAGCCGGTTTCGAGTACGCGCAGCAGCTTGACCTGC
>JANMUI010001017.1:0-2093 GCA_031391405.1 Betaproteobacteria bacterium | reverse complement strand
CTTAGCTCGCATTCGCCAGGAAGGCGCCGGTCTTTTCAATCACCAGCCTGACCCATTCCGCTGTGGTGTATCGAGAACCGCTCGGCATTGGTACTTCGACGCTCAGGGTCGTCTGGGCGGGCAGCACATCGAGCAACTCGCGCAACGGCAGCGCGCCTTCGCCCGGAAGAAGACGCTCCAGCGGATCGAGCCGGCCGTCAGAGATTTGGGCGTACGCCAAAAGCCGACTCTCGATGCCACGCAAATCAGTTGGCGAGGCACCGGATCGCGCCAGATGCAACGGATCGACGCAGATTGCGGCATTCGACTTGCCGGCCGTCTCAATGAGTTGGAGCGCTTGCTGCCAGGTCGCCAACGGTCGCGCCGGATTGAATTCGACCACCGTCGTTATTTCGAACGTTGCTCCCAGATCGCAAAAGCGCGCGAACGTATCGCAAAGGCGCACCCAGTCTGCATCGTCGCCTTGCACCAGCGCGAATCGCGCACCGAATTCAGCGCCCACTGCAAGCGAGCGGTTGAATTGATCGAAGTCGCATTCGGGCTGCAAGTAGAATGTGAAGATGTCGAGCACCGGCAGACGCGCATCGATCAGCCGGGCCTTCATTTCACGAATGAGACGCGCATCGCCCACCACCGGATGAAACGGCAGATTCGGCGAGCGATGCAGGCGCAGTCCGATCGCCTCGCAACCGGAGGCGATCGCCGCGTCGAGATAATCGAGCGGCAGCGCGTCCGGTACCGTGGTCGGTGCAATCGCGAGCCGATTCACGCCGAGGCACCGTGCATCAGCGCTTCGCCTCGTAGTACGCAGCGAGATAGTCGCGCGATTTTGCGAGCGTAACGCGAGCCCACTCCGCAGCGGTGCGATCCGCGCGTTCCGGCGGCGGCGCTTCCAGGCTAAGTGGAATGCCGGCTGGCAACGCGTCCAGAAATTTCCCGAGCGGAACGTCGCCTTCGCCTGGCAGGCGGCGCACATTCGGGCCATTCTGTCTTGCCCGTTCAAGATCCGGTTCGCCCGGGCCAAGCACGCCATCGGTGATCTGCGCATAGGGAAACAACCGGGGATCGAGCCCGAACAGCAACTCGGGGCCACCCGTGCCGCGCAGCATGTTGAGCGGATCGAGACAGACCGCTGCGTTGGTCCGACCTGATTCCGCGATCAGGCTCGTGGTCTGTTGGAGTGTTGCAAGGGGCCGAGTAATCGCGAACTCCAATACCGCTGTCAGCCCGAACGGCATGGCCATATCGCAAAAACGCGTCAGGTTGTCGCGCATGCGGGTCCAGTCCGGATCATCGCCCATGACCATCGCGTACTTCGCGCCCAACTCCGCACCGAGCTCGAGCGCGGCCTTGAACTGTTCTACCCTGGTGTCCGATTGAAGATAGAAACTGTAGAGATCGAGCACGGCAATACCCGAGGTCGAAACGAATCGCTTGATGTCGCGCGTGAGCGTGGCATCGCCCATTACAGGATGAAACGGCAAACCCGGAGAGCGATTGAGGCGTACGCCCACGGCCTCGAAGCCCGCGGTAGACGCCGCGGCGAGATACTCCATTGGCCGCGTATTGGGAAGCGTGGTCGGCGCGAGGGCAATGAGATTCATCGAGTCGGTTCGAAATGGATGTTGGTCATAGGCGCCAACGAATGATGCGCAGGGCTTATCATTTGCGTCAAGCCAAGGCCTCCACCTGATTAAGGCCTCAACCCTCAGAAATTCACCACGGAGGAAACGGAGGGAATGGAGGAAACCGAACGTTCGAAGTCTGCGGGATTTTGCGTGCGTAAAGGAGGATCACGCACGATCGCCGCGTACTGATGAAGCACCAAATCTCTTCCTCCATTTCCTCCGTTTCCTCCGTGGTCAATTTTTGAGGGTCTGGTTTCGAGGTTCGACCGATATCACCGAGATGGGCTTTCGGACGACAGACGGTTCGCCCGGCGAGTTCGAAGCGTATATTCACCGGGAAGTGGCCAAATGGGCGGCGCTCATCAAGAGTGCCGGGATTCGCGCGGAGTGAGGCGATCACCCGTCCAAGGCAGTAGAGTCGCGTTCGCGCGACACCGATTCATAATCATCATCCACAGGCATGAC
>JANMUI010001016.1:0-1242 GCA_031391405.1 Betaproteobacteria bacterium | reverse complement strand
CGCGCGCGCGCAGGACTATCCAGCCAGGCCGATCAAACTGATCGTTCCCGCCGCGCCGGGTGGCGGCAACGATGCACTCGCCCGCCTGGTCGCGCAGAGTCTTTCAACCGCGCTTGGCCAACCGGTGGTGGTCGAGAACCGCGGCGGCGCGGGCGGCAATGTCGGCACCGATGCAGTCGCCAAATCGGCGCCGGACGGCTATACGCTGTTGCTTGCTTTTTCCGGGCCGTTGGCGATGACACCCGCACTGGCGAAGGTGCCCTACGATCCGATCAAAAGCTTTGCGCACATCGGCTTGATCGCGAAGGGTTATCAGATTCTTGTCGTCCATCCCTCGTTGCCCGCGCGCAATGTCCAGGAGCTGGTCGCGCTCGCGAAGTCAAAGCCCGGGACGATCAACTACGCCTCGGCGGGTAACGGAACGCCGCTGCACCTTGCCGCGGAACTGTTTCGCTCGGCGGCGGGAATCGATATTGTGCATATTCCATACAAAGGGTCGAGCCCCGCAGCGACCGCGGTGCTGGCGGGCGACGCGCAGATGATATTTGGCGGTCTGGTGTCGAGCCTGCCGCATGTCAAGACCGGGCGCTTGCGTGCGTTGGCGGTCACGAGTCCACAGCGCGAGCCGCAGGCGCCGGACGTTCCAACGCTTGCCGAAGTCGGATATCCGAATGTCGATCCGGTATCGTGGTACGGGATTTCGGCCCCGGCCGGAACGCCTGCGCCGATCGTCGATCGGCTGAGTGCCGAGCTGCGCCGGCTGGTCGCCTCAAAAGATTATCGCGAGTTGCTCACCGGTCAGGCGCAACAGGCGGTCGGTTCAACGCCAGCGGAGTTCCGTGCTTTCATTGCGGCGGATCTTGAGAAATGGACCAACGTGATCCGCGCATCGGGAATCAAGGCGGATTGATTGCAACCGTTCAACAGACGAATTTCATGTCCAACATCAACCTCACCATTGCCACCGATGTGTACGACCATGTGCGAGACCTGACCGACGGCACTGTTCGTGCCGAAGGGATTGATCTCACTGTCCTCAAGCTGCAGCTAGAAGAAATCTTCTACCGATTCACCAAATTCCGGGAATGGGATATATCCGAGCTTTCGATGGGCAAGTACATCGCGTTGCGCTCGCAAGACGATACGAGCATCACTGCGATCCCGGTGTTCATCTCCCGTGTGTTCCGCCATTCTTCGATCTATGTGAAGGCGGGAAGCGCGCTCAAGTCGCCCGAGCAACTC
>JANMUI010000981.1:0-5455 GCA_031391405.1 Betaproteobacteria bacterium | reverse complement strand
CGCTGGTGAAACGGTTGGTCGAGATGCACGGCGGTTCGGTGAGTGCGCTGAGCGAAGGGCCGGGCCGGGGCAGTGAGTTCGTGGTACGTCTGCCGATCATGCTCGAGACTCCGAAGGTTCCGCAGCCGCCAGAACCGGCAGTAAACGAGCCAACGACCGCGACGATGCGCCGGATTCTCGTGGTCGACGACAACGTGGACTCGGCCACGTTGCTGGCAATGCTGTTGACGCTGACCGGCCATGAGACGCACACCGTCCACGACGGCCTTGCCGCGGTCGAAGCGGCGGCGACGTTCAAGCCCGACGTTGTGCTGCTCGACATCGGACTACCGAAGTTGAACGGCTACGAAGCAGCTCGCAAGATCCGACAACTGCCGCTGGGCAAGGGCATGGTGCTGGTCGCCTTGACCGGGTGGGGTCAAGAGGAAGACCGCCGCAAATCCCGTGAGGCCGGCTTCGACGGCCACATGGTCAAGCCCGTGGAACTCGACGCTCTGATGAAGTTGCTGGCCGAGTTGCGGCCGACGCCCGAGTGATCGGAGCGCGGAGTGCCCGTTGAACAAGGGGCGTGGGACCAGTTCTGTCCAACTCGGAACGATCTCAGGCGTTCTACGCAGTCACACGGGCCGCCATCGTTCAATGGGCGCCATGGTCACCCTGCGCGGCGTCGAAGCTTCGAGATTCTTCCTCTTCAAGGGCGCCCGTGTGCTGGCGTGATGTGCGGAGCTTGGGAGCCCGCGTCGATGTGCTTCAGAATCTTGCGCACCTCGGCCCCAGCGGTGATGAAGGCGATGCCGCTTCACGCAGAGGACCAAGCCTTGAATCGAGTTGCCGGTGACATTGCCATCCGGATGCGACGAAGGCATTCCAGACCACGCAACTGCGGGGCGAGCGCGACCGTGCGCATCAGATTGTGGGTCAGCGCATACAGCAGCGCGCTGTCATCGGCCTTGGGCACGTGCTCGCGCGCTTGCACCAAACATTCCTCCAGCGTGCCGCGGCGCCGGAACGACGCCGCGCCCGCACTGGTGGCCCCTACCTGCATGCCGTCCTGCCCAACCCGCGACCGTTTCACTGCCCCGGCTGACATCAGCGCGGCCACGCTGGTGCTCAGCAACTCGTCCAGCACCGCTGCGTGCAGCACCCAGAATTCCGACAGGCTGGGGTCATTCACTGGCACCCCGCCACTGATCCAACGATCGGCATCGTGCGACATCACCAAGCGCGAGGCCCACACCAAGCGCGCACGGTGAGTGGGCGCCAGCGTCGACTCCAGATGCATCGGACGCAGTTCGACTGGCATTCGATTGGGCATGATGACCCGCGCTGGCGCCTGACCGTGATCTTTCTTCACCACCGCCTTCGCACCGGCAGGCTTGGGTAGATCGTCGAACAACGCTTCGGTCTGGCTCATCGTCGGAAGGCTCGTGATGGTTTCGTCTCTCTTATAACGCTCGACCAACGCTGTCGTTTCCCAGCGGCATCGATATATTCACAGCCTCTGAGCCGCTGGTTTCTGGCGATGCACCTGCTCAGCCAAGCCAAGAACAACGTCTCGGCGCTGGCGTTGATGCGCCATCTCGGTGTGAGCTATCCGACCGTGTGGCTGGTCAAGCACAAGCTGATGCAGGTGATGGCAGAGCGGGAACGCGCCCGCGTTCTGGAGGGCCGCGTGGAGATCGACGATGCCTATCTTGGGGGAGAGCATCCGGGCGGCCGGCGCGGACGAGGATCGGAAGGGAAATGGTTGTACCTCGAGCACGATTGGGTCGCCGAGGAAGGCAGCTATATCTTCGAGCCGCCGGGCGAGACGCACACGCTGGTCGTGCCCGACGATGGCAAAGAAATGATCACGATGTTCCAGGTGAACGGGACCCTCGTCTACATTGATCCGCATGGTAAGACGTTGCGCTAAGAGGGCTCGCGGCAGCTCGCGCGATATCGTGTGTCGATCTAAACTCCCGACGCAAGAGACGCTTCTGAAACGGACAACGCGGACAACGGGGACAATGCGGCGATGACTCTTCGACCGGTCTTGCCGCGTCTTTTTGTTGTCGCGATCGTTGTTGCGCTGATCGTGGGGTATTTCGGCTATCCGTACGTAGTGGGCCGTTTTGTGCCGACGGTGGCGGCAAGGAGGGCCGATCTCACACAAACGGTGGTTGCGACCGGACGCGTCATCACGCCCGCCCGCATCGAGCTTGGCACCGTCATGCTGGGCACGATCAGCAAGGTGAGTGCCCGGGAAGGCGATGTGGTCAAGGCTGGGGCTGTGCTGGCAACGCTCAGGGACGATGAGCTGCGCGCCGCGGTGGCTCAGGCGCAGGCAGCGTTATCCGAGGCTGAAGCGCGCCTCGCACAACTGGGCAATCTCGCGGTTCCGGTGGCGGATCAGTCGCTCAAGCAGGCTGACGCAAATTTCATCTGGGCGCGTGACGAGTTGGAACGCACCCGCCGTCTGGCCGAAAAGGGCTTCTTCAGCCTGGCAAAGGTTGAAGAAGCCGAGCGCAACGTGGCGGTTACTCGCGCCGCCCGCGATTCTGCAACGGCGCAGGCGGCGACGAACCGCCCACAAGGATCGGATTACGCGCTTGCCGTTGCGCGGCGCGAGCAAGCGAAAGCGGCGGTTGCCGCGGCGCAGGCACGCCTTGATTACGCGACGATCAAGACGCCCGTCGCCGGCACGGTGTTGAAGCGGGTCGTGGAGCCTGGGGATGTCGTACAAGCGGGGAAGACGTTGTTCGAGTTGGCAGCCACCGGACCGACGCAACTCGTCCTACAGGTCGATGAAAAGAATCTCGCCTCGTTGCGTCCCGGGCAGGAGGCACTCGTGGTGGCCGACGCGTATCCAAGCGAACGCTTCGGCGCGCAGGTGTTCTACATCGCGCCTGGGATCGATGCGCAACGCGGATCCGTGGAAGTCAAATTGATCGTCGCCGAAGTTCCGAAATTCCTTAGGCCGGATATGACCGTGTCGGTCGAGATTACCGCCGGGCGGGCGGACAATGCGATCGTCATTCCCACCGAGTTGATACGCGAATCGACTTCGGCGGCGCCTTGGGCGCTGGTCGTTCGTGACGGCCACGCCGTTCGACGGTCCCTCAAGCTTGGGCTTCGTGGCACGGGGCGGACGCAGATCCTCGATGGACTTGCTGCGGGTGAGCGGGTGATACCGCCAACCGTGCCGGTGGTCGAGGGCACGCTGGTTCGAGCGATGGAGATGCCTGCTATTTCCGCCCCCGCGCTGAAGGCACAGGAAATCATCCGGTAGGAATCTTCGCAGCGCACCGCGCAGATTCCTGTCGGCTGACGCGAAGGATCATTATTGAGCGTTCCGTAATAGAGGACACAGATAGCAGAAACGCTCAATCCCCCCCTCCCTTGCAGGGCGCGAATCCCGCTGCATCGGGATGCCGTTCGACGAGCGCGGAGCATGCTCCACGAAACCCTCGTCTCACCCCCGCCCTCTCTCCCACAAGGGGCGAGGGTGAGAGCAGTCCTAATTCGCTGTCGCGAATTAGGAGAAGATCGGTAATGACGTGGAAATCGAAATCGGCTGAGCATGAAGCAACTTCCCTTGTTGATTGATCAATTGCGTCAGCCTATGGTCGCCAGTGCGGCCGGCCGCGCTGGCGACTAGATCGATGCCCATCAACTGGATTCTCGCGCTCCGATTTCTCAAGGAAGGCCGCTTCCAGAGCGCGCTGATCATTCTTGGCGTGACGGCCGGTGTCGCGGTCGTACTGACCATCACCGAGCTTATCGGCGGCTTGCAAGGCAATCTCGTCGCCCGTGTGCTTGGCGTGCAGGCGCATATCGTCGTGAAGCCGCCGGAGGACGACACACGGCTGGTGCGTGATCGTGCGGGCGATACGGCCATCGCCGCCCGCATCGAGAAACGGGCACAGCGGCTCCGCTCGATCGATCAGTGGGAAAGCCTGCTGCCGCTCATTGAGCGAACCCCCGGGGTGGTGGCTGCCTCGCCCGTCGTGTCGGGCGCGGGGTTCGCTGCGCGCGGCGTCGCCTCCCGATCGATCGTATTGCTTGGCATGGAGGCGGAACGGTATCTCAAGGTGATTCGGCTGGATCAATACATAGTCGCAGGTCAGTTTCGTGCCGCTGCCAGCGACGGGGTGATCGGCACCGAACTGGCAAAGGATCTTGGCGTCACCGTGGGGGATCGCATACGCATCACTACTGCAGAAGGCGGCAACGACACGATCACGATCGCGGGACTCTTCGACATCGGATCGCGGGATCTCAACAGACGCTGGGTATTCGTATCGCAGCGACTTGCACAGAGTCTCCTCAATCTGCCGGGTGGCGTGACCAATATCGATCTCACTGTCACGGAAATCTTCGCCGCGGAAACCATCGCGCGGCAGATTGCGAATGCCACCGGGCTGAATGTCGAAAGCTGGATGGCCACGAATGCGCAGGTACTTGCGGCATTCGCCAACCAGAACATGACCACGCGCGTCATTCGCGGGTTCGTCGTGATCATCGTGGCGCTTGGAATCGCAAGCGTGCTGGTGGTATCGGTCGTGCAAAAGCAGAAGGAAATCGGCATCCTGCGGGCAATGGGTGCGACGAGCCAGGGGATCATGCGGATCTTCCTGATTCAAGGGGCCATCGTCGGCATCGCGGGCGCCGTGTGCGGAACGGTGCTCGGCGCCTTTATCGTCTTTCTTCTATCGCGAACATTGCGCAATGCGGATGGTTCGGCCTTGTTCACGCCGGAGTACGCGCTCGGGACCTTTGCGGGCGCGATCGCAATGGCGCTTGCAGTCGGTGTGCTGGCGGCGGTGGCGCCCGCCCGGCGTGCCGCCCAATTGGACCCGGTGGCGGCGATTCGTGGTTGAAGGCGAACACCCCGAGGTATTGCGCCTTGCCGGCGTCCACAAGTCCTACGGAGTTGGTACGGCGGTGGAGGCGGAAGTCCTGCATGGTATCGACCTGGTCCTGGAGAAGGCCGAATTCGCGGCGCTGATTGGGCCATCCGGTTCAGGGAAGAGCACGTTGCTCAATCTGGTCGGGCTGCTCGAGCGTCCGACGCGCGGGCATGTATTCGTCCAGGGTGAGAACACCATGGCGCTCGACGATGATCGGATCACCGGTCTGCGCGGCCGGGCGATCGGATTCGTTTTTCAGTTTCACCATCTCATTCCAGCTTTCACCGCGCTGGAGAACGTCATGATGCCGATGTTGCTCGATCGTGGCCGGCGTGATGTCGAAATGGAAGAGCGAGCTCGTGCCCTGCTGGCGGATGTGGGATTGACCGAAGCAATGAACAAGAAGCAGGCGCAATTGTAAGGGGGCATGCAGCAGCGGGTCGCGATTGCGCGCGCCTTGTCAATGCGTCCGCCGCTCGTCCTGGCGGACGAGCCGACCGGCAATCTCGATACCAAGACGGCCGACGGCATTTTCGATCTCTTGCGACGGTTCAACACGCTCT
>JANMUI010000951.1:0-5706 GCA_031391405.1 Betaproteobacteria bacterium | reverse complement strand
CAAGATTTTGCTGCGTCTGACGTTTGCCGGTGCGATCTACATCACGGCAGTGTGTTTGCTACCCGAGTTCCTGATCCTGAAGTACAACGTTCCGTTTTACTTCGGTGGTACTTCCCTTTTGATTATTGTGGTTGTGACTATCGATTTCATGGCACAGGTTCAGAATTACATGATGTCGCAGCAATATGAATCGCTGTTGAAGAAGGCTAATTTCAAGTCTTCTTAGGGCGCTTGGTAAGTATGTCAAAAGACGACGTCATTCAAATGCAGGGAGAGGTGGTCGAAAATTTGCCAAACGCGACGTTTCGTGTGAAGCTGGAAAATGGCCATGTCGTTCTAGGGCATATATCCGGAAAAATGCGTATGCACTACATCCGTATTCTTCCGGGGGACAAAGTCACTGTCGAATTGACGCCCTACGATTTATCGCGCGCGCGCATCGTGTTTCGGGCCAAGTAGGTCCGACGCAAGCGAGCGACCAGGAGAACGCAATGAAAGTGATGGCATCGGTGAAAAAGCTCTGCCGTAACTGCAAGGTCATCCGCCGCAAGCGGGTGGTGCGGATCATTTGCACCAATCCTCGGCACAAGCAACGGCAGGGATAAGGCGGCCACGCCGGTCCTATCCCGTAACAACGAACAGCTCGGAGCGAACAATGGCGCGTATTGCCGGAGTAAACATCCCGAATCACCAGCACGCATGGATCGCGCTGCAAGCGATCTACGGCGTAGGTCGCACCCGGTCGAAAGCGATCTGCGTGGGCGCGCGCGTGGAGGCTTCGGCAAAAATCAAGGATCTCTCGGAATCGGACATGGAGCGCCTGCGCGAGCAGGTGTCCAAACTGACGATCGAGGGTGATCTTCGCCGCGAAGTGTCCATGAACATCAAGCGGCTCATGGATCTCGGTTCGTATCGCGGCCAGCGGCATCGCAAGGGCTTGCCGTCACGCGGCCAGCGCACACGTACCAACGCGCGCACCCGCAAGGGACCACGCAAGGCGCCGATCGCAGGCAAACAGGCAGCCACCAAAACCTGAGTCGCGCGAATTCCAATTCGCCGAATCACGCAACATCCTAGGAACCGCCCATGGCAAGACCAGCAAGCAACCAAGCGACCGCAGCCGCCCGTGTGCGCAAGAAAGTGCGCAAGAACGTCTCGGAGGCGATCGCGCATGTGCATGCCTCGTTCAACAACACGATCATCACGATCACCGATCGCCAGGGCAATACGCTGTCGTGGTCGACCTCGGGCGGTGCGGGTTTCAAGGGCTCTCGCAAGAGCACCCCGTTCGCCGCGCAGGTCGCAGCCGAAAAGGCCGGTCGCGTCGCGGTTGAATGCGGGGTGAAGAATATCGAGGTTCGTATCAAGGGGCCGGGCCCGGGCCGCGAGTCCGCGGTGCGCGCACTCAACGCGCTCGGTATCAAGGTAAGCAGCATTTCCGACGTGACGCCGGTACCGCACAACGGCTGCCGCCCGCCCAAGCGTCGCCGCATCTAACGAATTCAGGAGCGAAGCCGTGGCTCGTAATCTGGACGCCAAGTGCCGGCAGTGCCGGCGTGAAGGTGAGAAGCTGTATCTGAAGGCCAGCAAGTGCTTCACCGACAAATGCGCGATCGACCGGCGCAGCTATCCGCCTGGTCAACATGGCCAGAAGCAGGGCAGGAAGTCCGGCTATGCAACGCAATTGCGCGAAAAGCAGAAGATTCGCCGCACGTACGGCATCCTGGAGCGCCAGTTTCGCAAGACCTATGCGGAAGCCGACCGGCGCAAGGGCGTGACCGGCGAGAACCTCCTGCAGGTGCTCGAGTCGCGCCTCGATACCGTCGCCTACCGGATGGGATTCGGTGCCTCGCGCTCCGAAGCCCGCCAGGTGGTGCGGCACAACGCCGTAATGGTGAACGGAAAGCGGGTGAATATTCCATCGTACCTTTGCCGCCCGGGCGATGTCGTCGAGGTTGCGCAAAAGGCGAAGGCACACCTGCGAATCAAAGCCGCAGTGGAAGCCGCCGAGTCAAGGGGATTTCCCGAGTGGCTGGAAGTCGATGCGAAGGGGCTCAAAGGCACCTTCAAGTCATTGCCGCAACGCTCCGACCTCTCGCACACCATCAACGAAAGTCTGGTCGTCGAGCTTTATTCGAAGTAACGCTTGCGGGAGCTGTTTTCTATGCAGAGCATTGGATTTTTGAAGCCACGCATTATCGATGTCGAGAATCTTGGGCCCTATCACGCCAAGGTCGTCATGGAGCCGTTCGAGCGGGGCTATGGCCACACACTCGGCAATGCGTTGCGTCGCGTACTATTGTCATCGATGCCTGGATTCGCGCCAACCGAAGTCAGCATCACCGGCGTGCTCCATGAGTACTCCGCCATCGAAGGGGTCGAAGAAGACGTCGTCGACATCCTCCTCAACCTGAAGGGCGTGGTCTTCAAGCTGCACAGCGGCAACGAGGCGACGGTCCGTCTCACTCGACGCGTCGAGGGCACGGTCACCGCGGCCGATATCGAGCTTACGCACGATATCGAGGTCATCAACCCCGAGCACGTGATTGCGCGCATCTCGACCGGTGGCAAGCTCGAGCTCACACTCAAAGTCGAGCGTGGCCGCGGCTACCAGCCGGGCAACGTGCGTGCCATTCCCGAAGAGAGCAAAGGGATCGGCCGAATCATTTTGGACGCTTCGTTCTCGCCGGTTCGTCGCGTGAGCTATGCGGTGGAAAGCGCGCGCGTCGAGCAACGCACCGACCTCGACAAGCTCATCATCGACATTGAAACGAACGGGGTCATCGAGCCCGAAGAAGCAATCCGCTACTCGGCCCGTATCCTGGTTGATCAATTGGCTGTGTTTGCGGATATCTCGCCGACATCGCTGCCGCCGGAATTGCCGAAATCCCCGCAAGTGGATCCGATTCTGATGCGACCGGTCGATGATCTCGAGCTGACCGTCCGATCGGCGAACTGCTTGAAGGCGGAGAACATCTATTACATCGGTGACCTGATTCAGCGTTCGGAGACGGAGCTTCTCAAGACCCCGAACCTCGGACGCAAGTCGCTCAACGAAATCAAGGAAGTGCTGGCAGCGCGCGGCCTCACGTTAGGCATGAAGCTCGAGAACTGGCCGCCGGCCGGACTTGAGCACTCGCGCATGTAGAGGGTAGGGCTCACACCATGCGTCATCACAACGGATTAAGAAAACTCAACCGCACTTCGTCGCATCGATTGGCCATGTTTCGAAACATGACGAATTCGCTGCTGAAGCACGAGTTGATCAAGACAACCTTGCCCAAGGCGAAAGCGTTGCGCCGGGTGGTGGAGCCGATCATCACGTTGGGTAAACAGCCGTCCTTGTCGAATCGTCGCTTGGCATTCAATCGGCTGCGGGATCGCGATATCGTCGTGAAGCTCTTCGATGAGCTTGGGCCGCGCTATGCCAAACGCAATGGCGGTTACCTTCGGATCCTGAAGTTCGGATTTCGCAAGGGCGACAACGCACCGATGGCCCTTGTCGAGTTGATGGACCGGCCGGACGCAGAAGCGGCAACCGAAGCGGCCGCAAAGGCGGCATAAGGCACGGATGAGCGGGGGCTGCGGCCCTCGCGAAACCTTTGACGTCAGGGACGTTTGAAAGTGCCGCTCGGTTCCTACTCGATCCCCATCATCCCGAGTGCCGTCTTGTGCAGCTTGCTGCCCGGATCGATGAAACGATCGAGCACGGTGAAGTGGTTGGCGCCCGGGCAAAGGACATCGCTTTCGTGGACGCTTCGCCAACGCTCGCCGATCAGCCGGTTCTGAATATGAAAGCCCTCGTTCTCGTGCGCACCCACCGCGGTGTATAGCCGCGCGTCGGTTGGCGGCGGGTAATTGGTCGGACTCAATTTGATCGCATCAAGCTCGGTGAGACGCACATCTCCGTTGATGCTGGGCGTGCGCGCGATCTCGGTAAGATCATAGACGCCGCTGATCGACAGCCCCGCTTTCACGACATTCGCCGGTAGATCGTCCGAGAACACGTTCCACAAGGCCGCGATCATCATCGCGGTGAGATGCCCGCCTGCGGAATGACCGGCAACATAGATCGGTTTTCGCGGTGCACCGAAATTGACCCCATTCCGGTAGATGAACGACGTCGCCTGCAGCATCTGCTTCACGATCTGTTCGACGGTGACGGCCGGGCATAACGCATAGTTTGGGATCGCGACCGTTACGCCGGATCGGGTAAACGACGGGGCGACAAACGAGAAGTCGCTCTTGTCGAGCGAGCGCCAATATCCACCGTGGATGAACATCAATAACGCGGAGCTCTCCGCATCCGCGCGGAAGATATCCATTTTCTCGGTGGGATCCTCACCATACGGGACGTCGACGACGCAATCGGAGCTCGAGCGCACGCGCTCGGACTCTGAAGTCCAGCGCGTCATCAGCTCCTGGAAATTGCTGACGGTAAGCCGCGGGTTGTATTTCAGATCGTATTCAGATGTCACGTCGGCCCCTTGGCTACACAATCTCGACAATGCCCGTTCTCAATCCGGCACGACGGCGGTCACTTCGATCTCGACCTTCGCCCGGTCCTCCATCAGCGCGACCACCTGCACCGCAGTCATCACCGGATAGTGCCGGCCGATGATCTCCCGATACGCAGCCCCGATGTCTTTCGAGGCCGCCAGGTACTCCGATTTGCTGGTGACGAACCTGGTCATCCTCGTAATGTGCTCGGGCCGTGCACCTGCTTCCGCAAGCACGGCGACGATATTGCGAAGCGCCTGCGCGGTCTGACCCGCGAACGAATCGTCAACGAAACGACACTCTCCATCCCAGCCAACCTGGCCCGAGACGAAAATCTGTCGCCCCGCCACCGCAATTCCGTTTGAATAGCCACGCGGCTTCGCCCACCCACTCGGTTGAAGGATTTGCATGATCTTGGCTCGCTACTTGTTGCGGGATTCCAGTTCGATTATCGCGCAGGCATACGAAGCGCGCATGCACGATCGACATTCCGAATCCAGAAAGCATCGACGGGACTGCCGCGCCCGAGACGACAACTGCATCCGCTGCAAACCAGTGATCGCATGTCCCGCGACGCGCACTGGTCACCCCTCTACCCAGCCGCAACAGCGCCAATCGAAGACCGGATGAGATCCACGCCTTGCGACAGCGCCTGTGACCGCCAACGCATCGAAGCCGGACAGAACAATTCACGCAGGCGGTGCTTGGCACGATGGGATGCTTCGATATTCGACTTGCCCCAATGATGGGCTCGATTCTCCGCGCGAAGTCCAAGAATAATCCGGATCGGATCGTAGGTGCCGAATTCGGCATAGAGCAGCAGGTATTCTCGATCCGCATATCGCCTTCGGACCCAACCGCCCAACCCGCCGCGGATCAGGTAGTCCGTGTTGCGCGATGCGGGCTGGACGATGCGCTGCGCATCGGCGATTGCGCCTAACCGGGTCGACCACGCCGAAGAAATGCGTTCGTCGGCAAGCAGTCGATATCTGGCCCAGCGCCCCAAGCCGGTATGCAGATCGAGATGCAATATACGTTCACTATCGCCGATCCAATCCGAAAGATGCGCCGACAGAATCCGAAAGGTACTCGACCTACCATGACCGCCGAAGAACAGTCCCATCGGATAATCGTACTGGCCGCCGGCGACGATCTGTTTCAGCGCCGGCATGCCTTGACGGAGGATGACCGGGAGTCCCCAGAGCG
>JANMUI010000921.1:0-2860 GCA_031391405.1 Betaproteobacteria bacterium | reverse complement strand
TCTCATCCTGATGCTCGCATCGGACGCCACCGTGTCGGCCGTTCCGACGCCTGCAGGCGCGGCTTCCCAGCAATTCGTCTTCGAGTATTTTGCGGGCGAGGTCTTCAGTCGGATGGAACCTGAGCAGCGCGACATCCTGATGCGCGTGGCCCTGCTGCCAAGCGTCTCCGAAGGGATGGCGATCGCGATCAGCGCGGCACCCGCCGCCGGACGCACGCTCGCCGAGTTGTACCGGCGCAATCTTTTCGTCGATCGTCGTGGGACGACCGATCCCATCTACGTGTTGCACGCCCTATTTCGCGATTTCCTGCTTGCTCGCGCGGGCGAAGCAATCGCCCCCGAGGCGATGCAGGCACTCAAGCGCCTCGCGGCACGACTGCTCGCCGAGCACGGGCAGGTCGACGCCGCGATGCAGCACCTGATCGAAGCAGCGGCCTGGGACGAGGCCGAGACATTGCTGCACGGCCACGCCCCAACGTATGTCGAGCAGGAGCGAACGCAGCCGTTGCGTGAATGGATCGATGCGTTCCCGGAAGCGTACCGGCAGCGGCCGATGAATTTGTACTGGCGTGCGTATGTGGATCTTGCACAGGATCCCGCCGCGACGCTTTCGCGGTTCGATAAGGCCTTCGAAGGATTCGTCGCAGCGGGCGACCCGATCGGTCAACTGCTCGCAGGGGGGTGGCGCTGCCGAGGCGATCGTGTTGCAGGGGACCGGTCAGGCGGGACTTGACCGGTGGCTCCGCGTCTTTGAAGCCCTCGCGCCGCAATACTTCGAGCTTCGCGATCCGAGCATCGAGTTGCGGGTTCTTCCAGGCATGCTGGCCGCGTTCGTCGCGCGCGAGGCGCATCACCGACTCACTGCGATACTTGTCGATCGCGCCCTGCAACTGCTCGATCACGAGCCGGCCGCGAACCAACGAATCCTCTTCGGGGCGGTGGCGAACTGCTTCAATGACATCGGACAGCATGAACGCCTCGGCCGGATTGTCGCGAGGATCGATCGCCTGCGCGACGCCCCACACATTGCGCCTGTTACGGCGTTCCGGTGGCGTCAGATCGAGGTCGTCTGGAAGACACTGGTGGGCCGCCTGGGAGAAGCGACTGCCGATGCCGACGATGCGTTGCGACTCGCGCAGCTACCGGGGATGGAGAGGTTTCTCCGTGCGGCCCATGTTTCGGCCGCGAGTGCGGCTTGGGGAAATGGTGACGTGGCACGAGCGCGCCGGCATCTCGAGCTTGCCCGATCGCTTGTGAGCCCGGCGCGGATAGCGGATACGCGCAACCTAGAATTCTTTACCGGCGTAGTGGCAATCCAGGCCGGTGAACCGGAAATCGCCGTTCGTCACCTGCGCATCGCGGTGGATCTCTCGCGCGATCTGGGCTCACCCGGCCTTGAGCGCGTCGCGTCGTTCAACCTCTGTGTGGCCGCGACCGAGGCCGGCGATTATGTAGGCGCCGAAGACGCACTGCGCGGCGCGCGGTCCCATCCCTCATACGACGTGAGTCCATTCCACCAATGGGTCATCACGACGATCGAGGCGAATCTCGCTTCCAGGAAGGGCGAACGAGAGCGCTGCGTGGATGCCCTTAGCCGGGCATTCGCGATCGCGCGTGAGAACGGTTATACGTATGCGCCCGGCATTTTCGCGAACGGCATCATGCCGCGGATTTGTGCGCTGGCGCTTGAACATGGCATCGAAGTCGCGCTGGCGTGCCAGTTCATTCGACAGCGGGGGTTGACCGCACCCGACGGAGCAACCGCAGACTGGCCCTGGCCGATCCGGGTGCACACACTCGGCCGGTTTCTCATCGAACGGGACGACGCCCCGCTTCCGATTACGCGCAAAGAGCAGAAGAAGCCGCTCGAACTGCTGCGGCTGCTCATTGCCAACGGCTGCACAGGCGTCAACGTGAAGCAACTTGCGCAGGTCGTCTGGCCTGAAGTCGAGGGCGACGCGGCGCGCAACTCGTTCGACAACGCCTTGCACCGCCTTCGCAAGCTCCTGGGCGGCGATAGTACGATCACGTTGCACGATGGAGGAGTCACGCTCGACCGGGGAACCTGCTGGGTCGATGTGGAGGCGTTGCACGCGTGCTTTGCGCGCGCTGAAACCGTGCTTCGCAGCGCCTACAGCCAAGCCGACATCGATGAGCTGGCTGAACGTATTCTCGCACTCTACGAAGGGCCGTTCCTCGATGGCGACGAGAGTTACGCGCCCATCATCGCCGCCCGCGATCGGCTGCGTGCTAGATTCCTCCGTCAGCTTTCGGCGATCGCTTCTCGCCACGAAGAGCACGGGCGATGGGAGAAGGCCGCTCCGATCTATCGGCGCATTCTGGAGCAGGATGTCCTGGCCGAGGAGATCTATCGTCGCGTGATCCGCTGCTATCTAAAGCAGGGCCTTCGAGCCGAGGCGTTCGAAGCGTATCGCCGGTGCCGCGACAACCTCTCGATCATTCTCGGCATCCGACCGACCGCGGAGACCGAGGCGCTTGCGGCGGAGCTTCGTGCGCCGTAGGCGGCTTCGATGATTGATGCTCTTTGATCGTCCCCCATCCCTTTTGCGAATCGTTAAGGGATCCATAAGACCCGTAGGCGCAGCCTGTGCGGCAGGTTGAACCGGGGCGATCGCCGATCTTGACGGGACCGCCCGGTTGGCCGTCCGCGCTCCGTACCCAATCGATAGGAGAACTTCATGCGATCCATCCGTGCACTATTCGCATCAGCAATTGCCGTCTCGCTGGGACTTGGTACCTTAAACGCGGTTGCTCAGTCGTTCCCCTCGAAGCCGGTGCGGCTGATCATGCCGGCACCCGCCGGCGCGCCGCCGGACGTCATCGGCCGCGTATTCGCGCG
>JANMUI010000867.1:0-17230 GCA_031391405.1 Betaproteobacteria bacterium | reverse complement strand
TGGTCCGCCCCTGGGGCCTGTTCGGCCAGCGCGAGCTCGGACGCGTCTGACGAATTTTGGCGCCAGCCTGGCTGGCTATCGAACCACTTTCATGACTCCAACTGTATCCACACAGGCGCTTGGCATCCGAGCCGGCGCCTGGACCCAGCCGGGCCGCTGGGTCTGGCTCATCGTCGCAGTGGCGCTGCTTTCCTACTTGCCGTTCGTGCTGACCGACCGGTCGGCCTTTGGCATGCGGCTTTCCAACATGCAATTGCTTAACCTCGGCTTGAGCCAAGTCAATCTCATGCTCATCGCCATGCTGGGTGCGCTGTCGCTCAACTATCTGACAGGTTGCGCCGGGCTGATTTCGATCGGACACGCCGCCTTTTACGCGGTGGGGGCGATGACCGCCGCAATCACGGGATCGCAATGGGGCTGGCCGTTTCCGCTGGTGCTGTTGGCCGCCGGCCTGGCGGGGGCCTTGGCCGGTGTGCTGGCGGGCCTGCCTTCGCTGCGCGTGCGCGGCCTGTACTTCGTGTTGTCTACCTTCGCGGTGCATTACATCGTGGTGTTCGCATTCATGGAATACCAATTCAAGTTCTTCGATGTGGTGGGCGTGCCCTACAAGCCGGCCGCACTCGGGCCGCTCGACCTCAGCACGCCAATGCGCTGGTATTTCTTCCTGCTGCCCTTGGTAGCGCTGGTCTACTGGGCGCTCGCCAACACGTTGCGTTCGCGTGAAGGCCGCGCCATGATGGCCATGCGTGACCACGAGTTGGCCGCCACTTCGGCTGGTGTCGATGTCCGTTTCCTCCGCCTCAAGGCCTTCGCCTTCAGTTCGGCGATTGCCGCCGTGGCGGGCGCGTTGTATGCCTATTACCTGACCAATGTGACGTCGGAATTCTTCGGCATCCAGTTCGCCATCCAGTTCATCGCGATGATCATCATCGGCGGCATGGGGTCATTGCCGGGCTCTCTGGTCGGCGCCGCCGTATGGTTGTTGCTGCCCTCCATCATCACCGGCTTCGCGTCCCAGGCGGGTGACTCGACCGGACTGTTGCGCAGCGTCCTGGTTGAACACAAGCCACAACTGGTGCAGGTGATTTTCGGATTGATGGTCATCTTGTTGTTGATATTCGCACCGGGCGGCATCGCCGGCATGGGCGCCACGCTGCGCAACCGCATCTCGGCATGGCGGAGCAAGTGATGGAGCTCGCGCTTGAAGTCAAAGGCCTCTCGGTTGGCTACGCGCGGAAGGGCCTGGCTCTGGAGGATGTCAGCCTGTCGGTTCCCAAAGGCGGCATCGTCGCCTTGCTGGGCGCTAACGGCGCAGGCAAGACCACGTTGATCCGGACCGTTACCGGTTTGCTGGACCTGCACCACGGGCATGTCGAGCAGGGGAGCGTCATGTTCGCGGGCCGGTCTGTCCTCGGGCTGCCGACGCACCGCCTCGTTCGCCTTGGCATGGGGCAGGTACCCGAGGGCCGGCTGGTGTTCAAGCAGTTGAGCGTCGAGGACAATCTCCAGGTGGGTGCAGCGATCCTGCCGCGTGCGACGATGGCTGCGCGCATCGATGCGGTGTACACGCTGTTCCCGCGATTGCTTGAGCGGCGCAAACAGGCGGCGGGTTGGTTGTCCGGTGGTGAACAGCAGATGCTGGCGCTAAGCCGTGCGCTGGTGGCCAGCCCCAAACTGCTGCTGGTCGATGAGCTTTCGCTGGGTCTGGCGCCCCTGGTCGTCAAAGCGATCTACCAGCAGCTTCTTGCGGTCGGTCAAACCTTGGGCACCTCCATGTTGATCGTCGAGCAGAACGCGCGTCTGGCGCTCGAATTCGCCGCCACCGCCTACATTCTGGAACGCGGGCGCATCGTGCTGTCCGGACCGTCCGCCGAGGTGGCCAACAGCGCCGCAATGAAGGAGTCGTATTTGGGCGCGCAACGCGCCGCGGGCGCCGTGCCGGCCGGCCGAGCACCGGAGGCACAAGCATGAGTGCGCCGTTGCTTGAAGTCGCGGCGTTGCAGATGCGCTTCCAGGGCATCACGGCGCTCGACGATGTTTCCTTCGCCATGGAAGACGGCTCGATTACTTCACTCATCGGCCCCAACGGCGCGGGCAAGACCACGCTGTTCAACTGCGTCACCGGCATGTACCGGCCCACCGGCGGCAAGGTCTCGTTCGACGGCGCCGACATCACCGGCGAGGCCGCGCATCGGGTGTCGCGCCATGGCATCGCACGCACCTTCCAAAATCTGGCCCTGTTCGGCGGCCTAACGGTAATGGACAACCTCTTGGTCGGGGCCTATCGCCAAGGCTCTTCGGGCCTGCTGCAAGGCGCGTTTTCTACGTCGCGTGCCCGCACCGAGCAACGCGCCGCGTTGTCCGCCGCCAATGAAGTGCTGGAATTCCTCGGCATGCCTGAAACCGCCAAACTGCTGCCCGGCGAAATGCCCTACGGCAAGCAAAAGCAAGTCGAATTCGCGCGCGCGCTGATGCAAAAGGCGCGCCTCGTGTTGCTGGACGAACCGATGGCCGGCATGAGTGCCCCCGAGAAAAAGGCCATGACCGAGCTGATCCAGCGCGTACGCAAGCAATACGACATGAGTTTCCTGATCGTGGAGCACGACATCCCGGTCATCATGGACATCTCCGACAAGATCGTAGTGCTCGACTTCGGACGCAAGATTGCCGAGGGCACGCCGATTGAGGTGCAGTCCAACGAAGCGGTGATCGCCGCATACCTGGGCACCGACCACGCGAGCGCTTCATAGCGATCGAATCAATCGGCGATGACCGGCAGCAGCAGGTACGAGTCGTGTGGCCCACCGATGTGCAGGGTAAAATGTGCCTACACTATACGAGCTGCAAATGCGAACTAGGAGCTGCAAATGACCGAGCTTACTGAAAAGGAAGCGCTGCTGGAGGGTTCTGGCTATAGATATCACTTCGACCGAATGATTTATTTTAGTCGGGCGTCGCGGCGAGCCTTGAGCCTTGAATTCGTGGAGGACAACGCGTCTGAAAAAATCCAGCACCTGATAGACGAAAAAAATCCGACCGATGATTGGATTTTTCACTTCACCCAACCAGCATCTGACCGAGTCAAGCGTGAACTTGCCGAGGCGCTTGCCGGATGAGCGAAAGGAACGTCGAAGATCGACTGCGAGAGGAGTATTTTCTCCTGGCGCCAGACATCAGGCGTGTTCTGCATCAATTACAGACCGACACCTCCTACCTGTTGCTCCAAATTTCACTTGATCTGAAGCACCACGAACGAATCCAAATCGAAGCGCGCGCCAAGGAGTGCGAGAGTGCCATTGGTGCACTACGTAGACGCGAGGAAGCTCGCCAGTTCGATGAGGACACGCCAGAAAGATACAGCCTTACCAATCTTCCGGATCTCGCGGCGCTGCGCGTCTTAGTCTTTCCGAAACCGCGATTGCAGGAAGTACACGCAATAGTGAGCGCAAAGTACGCGGATTGGACATCAGATCCAGTGACAACCGGAAGACCTCCAAAATTTCGTGCTTGGAAATACCACGGCTGTTGTTCTGCGAGTTCACGGATCCGAGCAGAAATTCAAATCGTTCCTATGCTTACGGGTCTCTTCTGGCAAGTTGAGCATGACGCATTCTACAAGCCGCGGGACGCAATACTTCAAGGAGCAGTGAGCAAACCCATTATTCGAGAACATACTGAGGCCGTCTACGATGCGTTCGAAGCATTGGAAGCAGTGCTTGAGCAAGAACTTCAGAAGAACGCTGAGCAAGACGCTGGGTAATCGCTACTGATTGAGCAAGTTTCGGGATCGTGTTGACCCGTTCAGCTGGCCTGCGAATGACGCCCACCAATCAGTTGCGCCGTACGCAAAAGCAGCGTCGCTTCGCTGTGATGCTTGCACGCCGGCGAACTGGAGCAATCGCCGGTGCGCGACCCTGTTTCGGCCGAAATACATCGGCGGCGAGGCGGGCGCCATCCCGCAACGTGATCTCGATGTCTTTTTCGATCTTCATCGCTGGACTCGATCGCGCGTGTCGTGCGTTGCAGCTATTTGATCTTCATTTTGGCTTCAGGGTACCTCTAAAAATTCAAATTTTCCGTCATTCCCGCGCAGGCGGGAATCCAGAGGCTATTGACTCATCGGGCATTCCAAAAAGCCTAGATTCCCGCCTGCGCGGGAATGACGAATTTTTAGAGGCGCCCTTCAGTCGCCACTGGTCGGAACTCGGTGATGTCATCGCGGATCAGCGTAGCGAAGTCCTCCGGCGTGCCGCAGACTACGGTTAGTCCCATCTCGTTGCATTTTGCCGGCGAGATGCATGGCGCTCTCGTCGCCGCCCCTCGCGTAGGTCACCTTGCCTGGGATTGGCTTGAGGTAGGCAACCAGCTCGGATAGCTGTCCTGCGCCAGGGCACCTCCCGATATCGCGGCGACGACAGCGAACACACTGGTCAGGATTCTCGGATTCGACATGGCGATTGATCATTATCGATGGGCACTAGCCAGCTGCCAGCCCCACCACGCGCAGATCGCCTGGCCCATGACGAGCGTCTTGTCTTGTTCGGAGAGCCACGGAAGCTCCTCGGTAAACATCGTCACGCATTGCCGCCAGGGCACGGGCATCTTCGTGATGTCGGTGCCCCAGAACATCCGGTCCGGCCCGAACCCATCGTAGATCTGCCGCAGGTAGCCTTGCATCGCCGGAAACGGATATTTCTCCCCGGAGTAGCCGGGCGCGCCGGTGGCCTTGACCGCCACGTTAGGGTACTTTGCCAGCGCCAGCAGATCGGGCATATGTGTCATGGCGGCGGCATCCTTCAAAGTGGTCATGCCGCCTCTGCCGCCCAGATGGTCGATGGTGAGTCGCAGTCCGGGATGCCGCCCTGCGATCATGCCGACCTCACGCAGTGAATCCGTCGCCATCATTGCGATTGGAACATTCGCGCGCTCGGCCGCGGCCCAGAGCCACTCGAGGGTGCCATCCTGCAACCAGGTGCGATGTGGCTCACTCAGAAACGTATAACGTAGACCGAGCATGCCCGGCTGGTTTCGCCAATTCGCAATCAGGGAACGGGATTCCGGTCGCTCGAGCGGAACGGACCCCATGATCGCAAACCGCCCGGGGTAGTCACGTACAGCGGCGAACGCCAACGCGTGCGAGTCGGGATCCCAGCCCGGCGGATGAATCACCGCGGCATCGACACCGCCCGCGTTCATCAGGCCAATGGCCTCCGCGGCGGTAAACGATGTCACCTGGCGATGCGATAGATTGCTTGGCAGGCCGGTACTCCAAAGATGAATCTGGGCGTCGACGATCTGCATCATGCTCTCCTCGTATGACGCGCCTATGTTGCGGCGGTGAAGTGTTTCTCGAATTCGTCGTCGGCACCGAGAAGGTAGCGCGCGAGGTCGTCGGCGAGCCCGGCAAATTCAGTCGTGGGGATGCGACAGCCGCGGCGCCCGATCTGGCGCACGTTGATCATGTCCAGTCCGACCGTGAATGCGTCGTAGTCGGCCTGGATCCGGATTTCGCAGACCGGCCCGCCCTTCAATGTGAACTCGGCGAAGTATTTTTCCCATTCACGCATGGCTTGGTTGAGGGCGGCAATATTCCTTCCGCGCACCACGGCCGGGTTCTCGACCGGCGCTACAGAAGGCCCGCTTCGCAACAGGTCGAGCGCCCGCGCCTTGCGCGCAGGCGGGGAAGCGGGCGGCGCGGCGGCGTCTCCTGCCTGCTTGGGCCTCGCCGCGGCCGCAGCCTGCTTTGCGGCCGCTGCCAGGCGGCGCTTCTCCTCGGCCTTCTTGCGGCGGGCCTCCTCCTCGATTTTAAGTGTGCGCTCCTTCGCATCGGCATCGAGTTTTTCCGAGAACGCGTCGAGATCGCCAAGGAGATCGTCGAGGGCCGGCGATGCGGAGGCTGCCGGGGTCCGCGGGCGCAAGTTGCGCAGATCGGCCGCCATCTCCGCGGCGCGCTGGTAGCGGTCATCGGGATTCCTGGCCAGCGCTTTGCCGACGATCTGCTCGAGCGCGCCGGGAATAGTGTCGTCGAGCTCGCGCAGTGGCCGATACGATTCGCCGGCGGCACGGTCGAAGGGCGCGTGCCCGGCAAGCATTTCATAGAGCACAGCGCCAAGGCCAAATATGTCGCTGCGCGCATCCAACGGTTGGCCGGGCACCTGCGCCGGAACCTGGTGCGAACCGGACGGCGGGCTCGTCTGCGCTTTCGTTAAGCTGGCGACGGTGGTGGCGCCGAAGTCAGTCAGCTTGGGGCGGCCTGCTGCATCAACCATCACATTGGCAGGCTTCACGTCTCGGTGCACGATACCGAGACGATGTGCGTAATCGAGCCCCTCTGCGATTTGGGCAGCGATTTGAGCCGCTTTGTCGAAGGCTATCCGCTCAGGAGCGCCCATCATTTTTCGGAGCGAGCGGCCTTCGACCAGCTCCATGACGATATAGGCGACGTTGTCCTGCTGGCCGACGCCGATGACAGTGACGATATTGGTGTGATTGAGCCGTTCGGCGGAACGTGCGTCACGCATCAAGCGCTCGCGCACTTCGCGCGGGAGGGCCGGCAGCAGCGCCTTGATCGCCACTTCGCGCTCGACGTGCGGATCCTTGGCGCGGAACACCGTCCCCATGGCGCCGCGTCCCAGCTCCCCAAGAATCGTATATCCGCCGAGCGATGTGTGCTCCACCGATGATCCTAGCTCATGATTCCCGGCGGCGATTCTATGCGAATTGTTCGCGAGCCCCAAGCAAGCGTCTGATTCGCATTCGCATGCGGCTCGCGCGCATTGCATAATGGCGTGGCGCAATCAGAGGATCACCTACGACCGCGTTCATCAAACAAATCGAGATCGCTCTGCTCGTTGCGTCCATGACGGTCGGCGCGCAGTGCGCGTTGGCGCAAGCCGATGCGGCGAAGGACTATCCATCCAAGCCGATCCGCTGGATCGTCGACTTCGGCGCGGGCGGCTTGTCCGATACCTTGGCGCGAATCCTCGCGCAGCGGCTGACCGAAGCGTGGGGGCAGCCGGTACTGGTCGAGCCGCGTCCGGGTGCCAATGGGACCATCGCTTACGACATGGCCGCCAAGGCACCGCCGGACGGCTACACGCTGGTGTTCATTTCGACGCCGTTCTCGATCGGCGTCAGCGTCTACGACAAACTCCCGTACGATGTTCGCAAGGACTTTGCACCGATCACGCTGATCGCCATGTATCCGAACCTGCTCGTCACCAACATCAGCGTGCCGGCCACGAGCGTCGCCGAGCTGATTACCTACGCGAAAAGCAAATCGCCGGGCATCGTCTGGGCGACAGTGGGCGCCGGCAGCTCTACATTCCTGGCGACCGAGCTCTTTCGGCGGCAAGCGGGCTTCGACGGCGTGCACGTACCCTACAACGCGAGCCAGGTCGCGTTGACCGACCTCGTCGGTGGGCGGATCGAGTTCATGTTCGTGAATATGCCGGGCGCGATGACTTTCATACGCGGCAATCGCATCCGTACGATTGGTATTGCGGCACCTGCCCGCAGCGCACTATTGCCCGACGTCCCGACAATCGCCGAATTGGGGCTACCCGGATTCCAGTCGGTGGGCTACGCGGGCGTTGCGGCGCCATCGAAGGTTCCCCGAGCGATCATCGACAAGCTGAACGCGGAGATGGTGCGCGCACTCAAGCTGCCCGATGTGCAAGAGCGCATCCAGAACCTCGGCGGCGAGCCGCGTTCGAGCAGCCCCGATGAATTCAAGCAACTGCTCGAAGACGAGATCACGCGCTGGGCACCGGTGGCGCGCGAAGCGGGCGTTAAGCTCGAGCGCTGATCGATTGCCGGCCCGCAGGGGCAGTTCTAACAATAAGGAAGGAGACGAACGTGGCAAGCAAAGTCGTACCCATCGAACCAATGCAGATCCCAGGCTCGGACATTCATTTCGCACCGGGCATGCGCGCCGGCAACTGGGTGTTCCTCACCGGGATCGAGGCGGCGGACTACGGCGTGGGAATGCATCCGCTGGTAGCGGGGACGACGGGGCTTCCCAATCACGGTCTGCCGAAACATCGGCGTGAGGGCGATTTCATTTGCACGCGCTTCAAAGAGCTGCTCGGCCACGCTGGTACAAGCTTTGCGCATACCGTTCGACTCGATCAGTACTACCCGACCTGGAAAGCCGTCGATCCCTACCATCTCGCGCGGCGTGCGGCATTCGGCGACTACATTCCGCCCAGTACTTCGGTCATCATGGAAGGCCTGCTGGTGCCAGGCTGCGATATCACCGCCTCGGTCCTTGCCGTCATACCAGGTGGAGGGCGCGAGCCTAAGCGCGTCGCCACGCCGACGGTGACTTCGCCGGTCTGGTCGGGCTTCGTGCCGGCAGTGACGGCGGGTGACTTCGTGTTCGTCGCCGGGCAAATGGCGCGCGGCGCCGATGGCAATCCCGATCCGCGCGCGCACGTCGCCTCGCATAGTCGCTGGGGCGGCTATGAGATTCGACGTCAGACCGAATATCTGATCCGCGAGAAATTCATGCCGGCGCTGAGTGCCGCAGGGTCCTCGCTCGGCAATGCGGTGAAGGCCCAGGTGTATCTGAAGAACATCGACGACACGCCGCACTTCCTCGATGTGTGGAACAGCCACTTCGGTACACGGCAGTGCGCGCTGTCGATCGTGCCGACGAAGGATTTCGGACTGGTCCCAGGCATCATCGAGATCAACCTGATCGCTTTGGCCGATTCAGCACATACGAAAAAGCACGTGATCGACGGCTGCATCCCGGCCGAGATGACCTACGGTGCCGCAGCAGTGCGGGCCGGCGATTTGCTGCTATGTTCAGCGTTGATGGCGGTTGACGCGTCGGGTCCGATCGAAGGCATCCGCAGAGGGCAGGGCGTGCCGTACTTCGGCAGCAGTGCACGCACGCAAATGGACCATGTCGTGCGCGCCCTGAAGACCGTGTGCGAAGCGGGCGGAACCACGATCGACAACATCGTGCGCATTCATCAGTTCCATTCGGACCTGGCCGAGTTCTACCCGATGTGCCGCGCGTGGCAGGAAGCGCTTGGTGGTGCACCCATTCCATTTACCGCGGTGCACGTCCCTGCGCCATTGCCGGTGCCGGCGTGTACCGTGATGGTCGATCCGTGGGTGTACGCGCCTTGAGGGATCGATTGAAGGAGATTCCGGTGCTTGCGCTGTATCACACGGTCGATTCGGTATGCGCGCAGAAGGTGCGAATCGTCCTGACCTGCCGGCCGTCGCGATTCGTTCACACCGGACATCCACAGGGTAATCGCGGGTGATATCGCTTTCGCGGTACGTGGCATTTGACTGCGATCCCGAAGGTGTGTGAGGCGGGAGTACTCAAATAGCTCACCGTTGCCGCCGATAAAGGCTGTGTCCTTCCCTCACCCGGAACGCCATGATTGACGCTTTGCGGAACCGGTTTGCACACCGAACCGATAGTGAGCATGAGCAGGCGCTCGTGCGACTGGCGATCGTGTTCGTGGTGACGCTCTACTTCCTCCCGGACGCCATCGCAACGCGATCTTCAGGTTGGTATGGCGACAGCAACCATTTCATTTCTCTTGTCGTCCTACTCGCCAATGCGATCGCAATCCTGGCATTGATTGCGATCACGCCCGCCGTGTCAAGGGTGCGTCGACTCTATGGAGCCTTGTCCGACATCGGAGCGGTTACCCATTTCCTGTTTATTTCGGACGAGAAAGGGCTGCCGCTGATCCTGTTCTATGTGTGGATCACGATTGGCAATGGTTTTCGGTTCGGCCCCCGATATCTGATGTTCTCGTTGATGCTGACGACCTTCGGGTTCGGATTTCTGTTGACGGTGGACTCATGGTGGTCGGATCGCATGGGGATCGGTGTGGCGTTTGCCGCCGGCATTGGCATCCTTAGCGCGTACGTACTTACCCTCGTTCGCAAACTATTCGATGCGGTAAAGCGCGCCGAGGATGCCAACCTCGCCAAGCGCCGATTTGTATCCAATATCAGTCATGAGATGCGCACACCGCTCAACGCGGTCATCAACCTCTCGCGGCTCCTGTCGCATTCAGAGCTCAACCGTGATCAACGCGACCTCCTCGACACAATTTCATCCGCTTCGAACGTGTTGATGCAACTCATCAACGACGTTCTCGATTTCTCGAAAATCGAGGCCGGTAAGCTTCAGATCGAGCGGATTCCCTTCGATTTGCATGCATTCATCAATGGAACCTTTCGCCTGTTCAAGGCGCAGGCTGAGGCGAAGGGTCTTCGCATTCACGCGGCGATGATGCCGGAGGTCCCGCATGCGCTGATCGGCGATCCACATCACTTGAGGCAGGTACTCATCAATCTCATCGGCAACGCCCTGAAGATCACGCAGAGCGGCAGCGTCTCGCTCGATGTCTCCGTTCTTACCGAGGAGGCGGACAATGTCCGCTTGCGTTTCGCCGTCCGTGATACCGGAATCGGAATGAGCGAGGACGCGATCGCAAAGGTATTCCAAAGCTTCTCTCAAGCCGACGCTAGCACCAGCCGCAAGTTCGGCGGCACGGGTCTTGGTACGACGATCGCCAAACAACTCATCGATCTCATGAAAGGTCGAATCGGCGTGGAAAGCATCGAAGGAAAAGGAACGACGTTCTGGTTCGAGCTTCAATTCGAGAAATCCGCTGTCGATGTGCCGGCGACACCCAGTCGACCGGAGCAAGGAGCAGTGGTCCTCGCGGGCCTGCCCGAGAAAACTAACGCCGATCTGATTGGGAGCCTCTCGGGTTCGACTTGGCACATTGAGCACGCCGGCAACATCGACGAGGCAATGCGTCGAACGGAGCGTCATACCGGTCCTGAGGTGAAATGCGTGATCGCCTACGCGGCGGACAACACCGAGGCCCAGACCCACGCGGCCGCGTATTATCGCCAGACATCCCGTGGTCGGCCGCCCTTGGTGCTGTGCATCGACAAGGTCTCCGCGTCGGGCCGGAGCGTGTGCCGCTCGGTGGGCTACGCTTCGATCATCGAAGAACCGGCGGCGGCCAAATTGGTGCTGAACGCGATTCGATCGGTGACGGCTATCGAGGCGTCCGTTACCGATGCGGACCGCGCGGCGAATGCCTGCGTCGGAGAATCCGATCGGTTGAAGATTCTCGTGGTCGATGATGCGGCGATCAACCTCAAAGTCGCCAAGGCTATTCTCGAGCGCGCCGGACACAGCGCCAAGTGCGTCTTGAGCGGGGACGAAGCGCTGGATCTCCTGGAGCGAGAACAGTGCAACTACGATCTGATCCTCCTCGACCTGCACATGCCGGGCATGGACGGCACGACCGCTACACGCTCGATCCGATATCTCATGCGCGGTGCGGAAAAGCGTATCCCGATCATTATTCTGACCGCGGACGTAACGCCAGAGGCGCGCGAGGAGGTTCTGGGCGCCGGCGCCGACGCGATCCTCGGGAAGCCCGTCAATCCGAGCGAGCTCCATGAAGCAATCGCCAAATTTTGCTCGCATCCGGCATCCGGTACGGATGCTCCGGCCCAACGTCCTCGCGCGTCCGGCACAAGTTCGAGCGGTCGGCCCGGGACCCCGACCGCTGCGACGGATGTGCCTTCCCAAATCGAGCAGAGCCTCGATCTGACCGCTCTTGGTGCGTTACAAGGCCTATCGACGGATTCCGGATTCTTGGATCGACTTGTCCAGCGTTACATCGCAGAAGTCGAGCGCAGGCTCGCGAGCTGTCGCGCGGCGATTCGCGACGGGGACACCACCGGATTGCGCCAGGCGCTTCGAGAGATCAACGCGATCTCGGTGAGCGTTGGCGCGACACGCATGTCAGCGACTTGCACTTTCCTTTGCGAACATGTTGATGAATCCATTCGGTCCAGTGCACAGAAAATCGCCGAGGACCTCGATGCGTGCTTCCGCGAGACACGCATGCGATTGGAGCGGTACGTCGTCGAACAACATCAACTAACACAGGATATATCTGACAGTTAGTGTCCGGTCAGCGATATAATTCTGTCGTCCACCGGCTTGATGTCGGTACTCATGATCATCTCCATACGATCGATCGGGACTTTCCAAAAATTGGATCAGCCCTGCGTCTAGTATCACTAACACGGAAATAAAGTTACGCCATATGGTTAGTGTCTTGAATCAACCTGACGTTTCGTTTGTCGCGCCGCGACCCAATCCGGGTGCGTCATTTTTCATTCGATTGCTGGAAGCGACAGATTCGAGTCGAAAATCGCTCGAGGCTGTTCCCCGCATGGATCGGATGATTCATCAGGGTCTGACGCGCGACGACTACCTCGCCCTGCTGGAAGACCTCTACCACGTCGTCTGGAACTTCTGCCCGGTGATGGGTAGCGCTGCAAGCCGCCTTAAGGATGATTACCGTGGCATTCGCTATCTGCTCTATCACAAGATCGCCGAGGAAAAAGGGCACGAGGACTGGGTGCTCAATGATATTCGGGCACTGGGAGGCGATGTCGACCGCGTACGTGAATCGCGGCCACGTACCCCGGTCGAGGTGTTCATTGGGTACAACTACGCGCTAACCGATCGAGACCATCCGGTTGCCGTGCTGGGAATGCTCTATACATTGGAAGTCATCGCGTCGGTGTATGCGGGGCGCGTCGCCCAGTCGGCGCGCAACAAGATCGGCATGTCTGGCACGGATGGATTTTCGTTCCTGGAATCCCATTCGACAATGGACGGTGATCATCTCGTCGATCTCAAAGATGCTATCAAGACCATTGAAGGCACCGCCCTTCAGGATGCGGTCATTCGCGCCACGACGACGAACTTCTGGTTGTTCGCGCGGATCTGCGAATAGGCGCGAAGGTCCGACAGACCGCTATCGAATTGGATCGAGGCGGAAAGCTGGCGCCGGTTGCCGGGACGATCGCAATCGTCCCGGCGCGAGCGATCAGCCGCGCTCCATGATCAGCTCCCGATCAAGATCCTGAACAGTCGGCAGCGATTCTCCCTTTCCCTCCATTCTTTTCAGCTGCGCACTGACGATGCGGCGCATCATCTTCAGGTCGCGCTCACCAAGGCGCATCGCGGCGTCCACCCAGACTTCCGATATGGCGTCGAGCTCCTTGCGCTCGATGGGGAACACTTCCTGGCGCGTCTTATACATCGACTGCAGTCCGTTGCGGCGCTTGTGATGGCGGTTGATCCAATCCTGAACCACATTCTCGCCTTCGCCGTTTGGCGCTACAACATCGACAAGTCCAATTTCCTTGAGCTCGCGGGCCGATAGCATCCGACCGGAAGAAATGAGGTCCTCGGCGACACCCATCCCGGCACGCCGCGCAACGAGGCTGTAGCCACCCATCCCGGGAAACAAATTGAAAAGGATCTCGGGAAAACCCATCGTCGCACGCTCCTCGGCGATGATCACGTCACTCGATAGCGCTGCCTCGAATCCACCGCCCAATGCATCGCCTTGCACGAGGGAGATCGTCGTCAACGTCGAGGACCCGAAATTGCGAATCTTCGGATACAGGCAATCAAGGCAACGTTTGGCATAGTGCGCCAAGGCATCGCGCTCACGCGCCTTGATGAGCAGCAGGAACAATGCGAGGTCGCCACCGTAATTGAACACGCCCTCGCTTCTTGAGGCATACACATAGTAGTTCACCGGAGCGTGCAGGTCCTGATCAAGCACTTTCCCGCCGGATGTGACGATCGACTGATCCACCGCTTCGATGTCGTTGAGAAAGCTGAGACTGAAACATGGATTGCCTTGCGGCTGCATCCACGCCCACAGGGCGCCCCACTCAGGGTCGAAGTCGTATTCATACTGGGTGGTACCGCGCGCGCGTCGCAGTTCACCGGGCGCAAACTCATCCAAATAATTCAATCTTCGCTCCCCAAGTTGCGCGGAAATCGCGTCGCATCTCCAGATCGTGGATCTGGCCCGGAATCGCAAAGCCACAGCGAAACCCGAGGGCCCATCGGGAGGCGGACAGCGTGACCGCTTGTATGGATCGAATATATCGACTTGACCGCGATCCAGCAACGTTTCATTTAGTAATGCAAATGTGATCAGAAGCCAATGGTGAATGTGCATTCAGTTCATCGTGGAGCAACGCTGGCGTGACGGTCGCGAGACGATCGCGCGCGTATCATCGCTATGTGTTGCGAATTGCGGTGAATCGTCTCGCCATGCTCATCTTCGTTGGAGCTGTTTCCACTTCATCAGCGGTGGTCTCATTCGGCCGACTGTAGGTCGTCCGAGCGCGATTGCCTTCAATAGGTGTTTCGGTTTCGACCCGACTCGTCTTTGCACATCCGCCAAGAGTCGGTGGGGTCCACCCGAAATTCGGCCGGATGGCGTGAGCCGATCAATCGTTGGTTGGTGGCAATATGCCTCTTCTGAACGGGTTCGGTCCGTCGAACCCGCATGTTCGCCAGTGCGCGAACCACAGACAAAAGGAAGGGCCATCATGAGAGTCAAACGGAGAGAACGATTCTCATCCAAAGTCACGCTGAACCCGGCAATGGTGAGTGCCTTTGCACTGGCCGTCGGCGACACCAACCCAGTGCATCATGACGCGACGTTCGCCGCAACAACCCGATTCAAACGGCCCATCGCCAGCGGCACCCATACCGGATCCCTGTTGCTTGGACTCACCGCATCGCACTTTTCCAAAGAGGGAGCGATGCTTGGCCTGGAGTTCTCGCTCGAATTTCGCCGCCCCGTGTACGCCGATGAAACGATATTGCTCGAGTGGTTGGTTGTGAAGGTCACCCCAAGCCCCAATCTCAACGGCGATGTCGTGGAGTTGCTCGGGCGCATAAAGGGTCAAGATGGAAGGACCGCGCTCGGTGCCAAAGGGCGTGTATTGGTCACCGATCATCTATAGTCACTTACAAATCAAGTCGCGACACTTTTGGCGAAGATCGGGGGATTTACAAGGGGGTCCCGACCCTCTTGCCAACGGCATCATCGCAGGCGCTGCCCGTCGCATTGATTGGATGCACATTCCCGTGCGCGATCACGTTGATGCATGTCTGGAGGAAGCATGAATCGCAGCATGCTAGATGGCATCACCATCGAAATCGGTAATGGTCCCCGCTGATCGACTATTGGCGGCGACCCAGCAGGAATGCGCCCACGGCAAGGCATTGGCCAATCGCAGCAGCAACAAAAACGGCAGGCCCAATACCCGCTGCGAAGTCGATCGCCGTCGAGGTGAGCTCCCGAATCAGGCCGAAGATTGCCGGTGCAATTGCGTAACTGCCCTGCGCGATAGCAACGATAAGGGCCGTCGGACGCGGAACATCTTCCTGGACGAATTCGACCTGCGCTATGAGTGGTGGCAACGAGGTAGCGTTATCGAAGCCCGCGCCAAACAAGACGACGCCGGCGAGCAACAGCGAAACACTCGTGCCGGATGCGAGTATGAAGGCTATCGATCCGGCAATCTGCAATGCGTATCCGCCACAGGCGACCATTCGTCGATCGGCACCAAGAGGCATTAGCGAGCCGATAAGGGTCCGACCGGCCGCAATGAAAAGATGCCAGGGCGAGCCCGCCCTTGACCAACCGACGATGCCGGCGGCCATCATGAGGGTGCCTGCTTTCGTCACCGTCACCGCGCCAAAGCTTTGATGGAGGTTCGGAAGATTGGCCCCGGTAATTGCGCCAACGAGCAAATGAAGGCTGATCGCGGTGGAGATCAGGACGAGCGACCAGCCATGTGAATCGTGAATAGCGCTCAAGAAAATGGGCGGTCGGTAGAAGCCGAATCAACAACCAAAATCACCGGCGCGCAACGCCCGCCGATGCGCAAATGATGGAAAGCATCATGCGAGTGGCGTCGGGGTTGGAGGCGATGCGACCTGCTCCGGTCACGGGTCCGCGCGATGCAGCGTTGCGGGCGGCGCGAACCTGCTACGACCATCTCGCCGGTCAGCTCGGCGTCGCGCTCGCGCATGCGCTGGTCGCCAGCGGTCATGTGGAAATGGATCAGTAAGGCGTTCCGTCTTTTCGCGCGAATCGCCATTTTCCTTCGCCGTCCATGGTGGCTTGAAGATTGTCGTCGGGATACGTCGCTGTGTCCTGCGGGCTGCGATCGCCTATCTCGAGGTAGATCACATCGGCATCACTGCGGTTCACGAGGCAGTGCGCATCGCCGGTGCCGGCCCTGAAGCCCGCGCACATGCCGGGATACAACTGCGTTTCGCCAGCATTCGTTCGGAGCATCGGCGCGCCTTCGAGGACATACACGAGCTCGTCCTGACGGGAGTGTGCATGCCGCAAGGCGGAGACTGCGCCCGGCGCAAGGCGAGTGAGGTTGACACCGAACTGCTGCAATCCGAACAAGTCCCCTAGCGGCCGCTTTGCGCGCCCCGCCATTCGGGATGCAAATGGCTCGGGATAGATCGAGGGCTTGATGCGTAGGGCTGCTGCGGCGGCCAAGATCGCGATCGGATAGGTTGAGTTGGTCATCTTATCCTCTGGGATTTGAGCACGGTTGGTCTCTCCGCCCCGGCGCGTTGGTCATCCACTTCGATATCGATGCAGTGACCTGCCGGCGGAGCGATCGGATGGCACGACTCACGTTGCGGCCGGCGCTCGCCAACCATGCATTGACGTGTGCGGCACGCAGTCGTCGCGCTTCGCGCTGTATTTGTACCAGATCGAACGAATTCAAACCATGGCACGCAACCGCAGCGTTGCGGGACGCGAGCATGCCGCCTTGCGGGTTCGACTTGGCACCCAATGCCCCATCTTCGGCGCCCGGTTCCAGAATAGCGATTGCGGCGTCCTGCATCGCGTGTACGAGCGTGATCCCGCGTGCGCTGATCGCGAAGGTCTCTCCGGTGCCGAGGACATAGTCCCGCAGGTCGCCTGATTGCGTCACCCAGACCGTGCCCCACGAGACCACGATGATCGAGCCTCTTGCCTTGCGCAGCGAAAGCGTATGGCCCTTGTCGAGCTTGACAGATGCCTGGTCGAGATCGAGCTTTACGAAAGCTGCAGATGAATTGTTCCTCACGCAATCGGCTGTGAGTCGCAAGATCAAGGGACTCGAGGATCGGCTCGGCGTGCCGTTGTTTGAACGGCGCCCGCGTTCATTGGCGCTGACGCAAGCGGGCGCAACGCTCTATCGTCCCATCGACGCCGTTGCGTCCATTGCGTTCGTTGCGCCTTCGTGTTTGCTATTCCGCTTGAATCGGGTCCGAACCCATTATTTCGCGCTGGCCCTTCACCGAGCATTCGTTGCTGCTATT
>JANMUI010000863.1:0-9611 GCA_031391405.1 Betaproteobacteria bacterium | reverse complement strand
TGCTGGTGCTCGACGTCCGCATGCCCGGCATGGACGGCTTCGAGCTGGCACAAATGATCAAGGAGCGCAGGAAAACGTCGCACGTGCCGATCATCTTTTTGACCGCGTACTACAGCGAAGACCAACACGTTCTGGCAGGCTACGACAGCGGTGCGGTCGATTACCTGCACAAGCCGGTCAACGCGGCGGTGTTGCGCTCCAAGGTCGCGGTGTTCGCCGAGCTGTACCGCACCAGCCGCGCGCTAAACTTGGCCAACAGCGCGCTGCGAGCCGAAGTGGCCGAGCGCTGCCGCGCCGAGACCCAGTTGCGCGAGCTGAATCAGACCCTGGACCAGCAAGTGATCGAGCGCACCAGTACGCTGCGCGAACGCGAACGGCTGTTGAAGCACCTGGAAGACCAGTTGCGTGAGGCCGACCGCAAGAAGGACGAATTCCTGGCGACCCTCGCCCACGAGCTGCGCAACCCGCTCGCGCCCGTGCGCAACGCGGTGCAGCTGTTGCAGATCAAGTGCAAGGCGCTGCCCGAGATGCAAGCGTTGCATTGGGCGCACGACATGATCGAGCGTCAGGTGCGGGCCATGAGCCGACTCATCGACGACCTGATGGACGTGAGCCGCATCCGCCTGGGCAAAATCGAGATTCGCCGGGAGCAGGTCGAACTGGCGACAGTGCTGCATGACGCCCTTTCAATCAGCCGGCCGCTGATCGACGAATCCGGCCACACGCTGGTGCTCGCGCTGCCCGACCAGCCGCTCATGCTCGACGCCGACCCGACCCGGCTGGTCCAGGTGTTCATGAATCTGCTCACCAACGCGGCAAAGTATATGGACCGGGGTGGGCGCATCGAGCTGCATGCGTGCCAAGAGGGCAACGCGGTCGCGGTGACCGTCAAGGACACCGGCATCGGCCTCAGTGCCGACCACCTGGCGAGCGTGTTCGAGATGTTCTCACAGGCCGAAAGTGCATTGGCGCGCTCGCAGGGCGGCCTTGGCATCGGCCTGTCGCTCGCGAAACGATTGGTCGAGTTGCATGGCGGGCGTATCGAAGCGCGGAGTGATGGGTTGGGCCGGGGCAGCGCGTTCGTGGTGCGGCTGCCGTTGTCGATCAGGCGGCAGCTCGATTCGAACGCCACCACCGCTACCCTAACCGGCCCGGAAGCATCGGCCGCCCCGGCCCCACGATTGCGTGTTCTGGTGGTTGATGACAACCTCGACGGCGCCGCGAGCCTGGCGGCGTTGTTATCGATGATCGGTCACGAGGTGCATACCGCCCATGACGGTGAGGAGGCCGTGCGAGCAGCGCACGAGTGGCGGCCGCAGGTCGTGCTGCTCGATATCGGTTTGCCTAAGCTGAACGGCTACGAGGCCTGTCGCAAGATCAGGCAGCAGCCGTGGGGCCAAGCCATGACGATGGTCGCCGTGACCGGTTGGGGCGATAACACGGCGCAGCACAAGGCCATCGAGGCCGGCTTCAACCGGCACCTGGTGAAGCCGGTGGATCCCGCGTTGCTGGTGGCCGTGCTGGCCGAGCTGCCGATAGAAGGATCGCCCGCGCCCAATGTCCGAGCAAGCGCGCCGTAACATCCCCCAATCTTCGCCAGAAGTGTCGAGACTGGATTTGTAAGTGGCTAAAGGGCATCTCTAAAAATTCGTCATTCCCGCGAAGGCGGGAATCTAGGCTTTTTGGAATCCCCGATGATTCAATAGTCTCTGGATTCCCGCCTTCGCGGGAATGACGGGAAATTTTAATTTGTATAGGGCCCCTAACGTCCTCACGCCGCCGCGCGCAGCGCCGGGCGTAGGTTCTGCAGCTCGCGCTCGCTCATGGTTTCCCTCTGCAGCAGCAGCCGCGCGCTGCGTTCGAGCGGGCCACGATTCGACTGAAGCAGCGCCACTGCGCGCTGCATCCGCAGATGAATAAGCTCGTATTGGATCTCCTTAAGTGTTTTGCCGGACCCTCGTCGAAGCATCCCGCGTGCCCGGCGCCGCGAAGCCGTGTGGCGACGCCGGCCGGTGATCGGTCTGCCCGTTACCGGAATTCGCGTGTTGACCGGACCGGTCCTCGGCATGCGGATCGGGCACCGGCGGGCGAGCGCGCATGCGCTGCATCAGCGTCTCGTTCAACCAGCTACCCGGCGTGCCAAGCTGCGCGCGCAACACTGATATCGCCAGACCACCCAGCATGCCGGCGATTCCCATCGTCCTGCCAACGGTCACTGGTTCGGCGCGTGACCGGTCGGTGAGCCGTCCGACCAGATAGCCCGCGAGTACCGTGCCGATCAGCACCTTCGGCGAGGCCACGCTGCTTCGCGCTCGGACATTGGAATCGTGCAGTGCATCGGCGAGGTTGCGGCGATGCGTCGCGACGCCGCGTTCACACGCGTCGATCGCCTTGTCGAGATCATCGAACGGTCGCATGGTCACTTGGTCCCCTCGTTTCGTTCCGATCGGAACCCAATTGGCGCAATGTGGCGGCAAACGGCATTTCGGCGATGAAGCGCTTGGCCCATAGCGCCAAGCCGAGCGCGAGAATAATATTGAGCCCGGCCACGATCAAGAGAACGGCCGGCCAGGAGAGGCTTTCACCGGCCGTCCAAACGATGAGCGCGATCAAGACCGCGAGCCAAGCCGTTACGCCCAGCACCGCCATTACCAATGTCAGCGCAATCACGCGCGCCAGACCAAGGCCGGCCCGTTGCATCTCGAGCACCGCGAGCGTTGCGTGGTTGCGGACGAGATGACGCACCTCGCACAATGCGCGCTCGAGCGCTTCGAAGAGCGATGGTGCCGGCGGTTCCCGGGGCCCGGTGCGCAGGGCCGCCGGGGCAGCCATGCGCTCGCCGGGACGCCCGGAATCGTATCGTTGCGTCGCGTCCACGGGTGCTAGCGCGAGATTCGGCTCAACAGGAACCCGACGGCGAGCGCAATGCCGAGAGCGGTCATCGGCTGCTCGCGGATGTACTCGCGCGTGCTGGACAGCAGCCGATCCTGCGTGTGCATCCATTCATCGGTCTTCGCGCTCACTTGATCGGCCGCCGAATGCACCACCGAAGCGGCACGATCGACCGTGCTGTGGATGCGATTGGCGACGTCGTGTGCGCCGTCGACCATCTTCTTCTGCGTGTCGCTATTACCGAATGTGTCAGGGGTCATATTTGCCATGTCTAATCTCCGTATGAGTGAACGAATCAAACAGCTTGGGTGCAGCGCAATGGATTGTCTATCTACCGGGTGCTACCAATGGAAGCGGGACAGCAAGGCACGCAGGTTCGAGTCGTGGGACGACCGGCGAGCGGTCAGACACACGAGTCCAAGCGCGAAACCGGCGACCGCCGCGATCGCAACCGACCGGTAGGGACGCTGCTGGATCCGGTGCGCGAGTGAATCCGTCATTGCGACCGAGCGATCCTGGGCGGTCGTGAGCGCATTCGACACGCTCTGCTTCGCTCGCTCCATTTGCTCGCGGATTCGGCTGCCGCCGGCGTCGGTACCGTTGTTCTTCTGGTCGGCAGCTTCGCTGCCGGAGGGTGCGCTCGCGGGCGGGACGTCGTTGGCGGTTGGGAACGGATGCGGTGAATCGGTGTGCTGTTGCATGATTTCTCCTCGTAGTTGGATATCGCTACACATCCAAGGACTTGCTCAATGCTCCGGATGAAGGATGCGAATGTATGTCGCACTTCATGCGGTCGCACGAATCATGCCCGTGCCATTCCGATATCAGTCGAGCGATTGGATCGACTGCCGCGCCGCCATCGCGCCATCGAGGGCAGGTAACGGTTCGTGAGAGGGTTCGATGAGCGCGTAACGCAAATAGCTTTCGAACGCGCCGATCGAGCGCTCCCATGGGTGTTGCTCCGCGACCCGGCGCGCTGCCGCACCGAGGCGAGCGATGCGCGCCGGCGCGAGTGCGAGGGCCCGAGCGGCGGCGACGAACGCCTCTTCGTCGGCATGCGGCACGAGGCACCCGCTCACGCCATCCTCCATGAGCTCACCCGCTGCCGCATAGTCGAAAGCAACGATCGCAAGCCCGCTCGCCAACGCATCGAGGGTCACATTGCCGAAGGTTTCGGTCAGACTCGGAAAGAGCAGGATGTCAGCCGATGCATAACATTCAGCCAGCGCGCGGCTATGCCGCCAGCCGAGCACCACGGCGTCGGGCTCGCTCTGCGCGACGGACGCGCGGAGCGGCCCATCGCCCATGAGCACGAGGCGCGCCTGCGGTAAGCGCGCGCGGATAGCGGCGAATGTGCGAAGGGCCAGATCAAGATTCTTATCAGCAGCGAGGCGGCCGGCATAGAGCACCACTGGTGCGCTGCCGTGAGCGCCCCAATCACGACGCAACACGATCGACCGACGCGCCGGGCTGAACAAGGTCGCATCGACGCCGCGCCCGACGACAGCCAAGTGATCCACCCCTTGCGTGAGCAGGTCGCGCGCGAGCATCTTGGTGGGCACGAACGTCCCATCGGCACGGTTATGAAACATGCGGAGATAAGCGAGCACGATCGATGACAGCGCCTCCGTGGCGTAGAAGCAGCTATAGAGGTGGACGTTGAAGTGGAGATCCGCGCTCACCGGGATGCCGACGCGCTTCGCCGCACTCACCGCAGCCCAGCCGAGCGGTCCTTCGGTGGCGACGTGCACCACATCGGGGTGGAGCCGCTCCATGAGCCGTCGCAGACGGTCATACACGGGCAAACCCACTCGGAGGTCGCGGCAAAACGGCACCGGAATGCCGGCAACAAGCGTTTCGCTGTGGTCGGTGTGGACATAGTCATCCGGCCCTTGACGCGGCCGCACGACATGAACGTCATGACCGCGCGCAGCCAAACCATCGACCAGCCGCAGTGCCGTGCGTGCCACGCCGTTTGTTTCAGGTGGCCACGTCTCGGTGACGAACAGCATGCGGAACGGGTCAGTCCGGCATTCGCCGCTCTCCGCGTTCCATTGCGTGCCCGGATGCTTCAACTCGCCAATGTTCGATCGTTCCATATTTTCCCGTAGAGAAATGCGGAGACCTATCCGAATGGCACTTACTTAAGCGACTTAGGCGATTGACCGTTCGCCCTGAGCCTGTCGAAGGGTGAATGCCGGACCGTCCTTGGTCGGACGATCGCCCACCTTCAACAAGCCTGCGTTACCCATCGACGGGCTCAGGGCGAACGGAGGCTTGCGCAGTGCACGTTGATCGCTAAGTAAGTGCCATTCGGGACCTATCCCAAGGGAAACCAAGGGACGGGTCCCCACGTTGGCACCGATGCTTAACCGGCGCTCGTAGTGAGCTGATTGTCGACGCGCTGCACACCCTCGACGCCGCGTGCAACCTCGACCGCCCGTTCCGCCTGCGTTCGATTTTCCACGCGACCGCGTAGCGTGACTTGGCCGCCGTTGGTGTCGACATTGATCGTCGTGCCCGGGACATTGGGTTCCGCGCTCAATGCAGATTTCACTTTCTCGGTGATCGCCGCGTCATCGACACGTTGCCCGGTAGTGGGCGCCGTTGCCGTGCCCGGTGCCGTTGCCGTGTCGGGTGCCGTTGCCGTGCCGGGTGCCGGTACAGTGCTTGGCGCGGGCGCAACCGGGGCTCGTGCAGTCGAGTCGGGCGGGGTCCGATTGCATGCGGCCAAGCCGAACGCCATGGCCACGCTTAATGCAATGATTCCTGTCGTCGTTTTCATTTGTCGAGGTCCTCGATTTGCGGATCGCCTTTCGTTCCGCGCGATGCGCTTTGATCCCGATCGCGTTTCATGGAGTCGGGGGACGATTGCGGACTATCGGGCTTCTCCGAATCGCGTCCGGAAGATGGGGAGCCGCCAGGTTTCTGCGATGGGCTTTGTTGACCCTTATCAGGCGTTGCACCGGACCCTCCCGAACGCCCAATCGGATCCTTCGACTTCGTCGGGTCCTGCGACTGTTTCGAATCCTCGGAGGGATCGTCGTCCGATCGGGGTTCGCGGTTCGGGTCATTGGGCTGGTTACTACCACCCTGCTGATGAGTTGCCATGAGAGTCTCCAATTCGAGGTTGTAGAAAAGATCTGAAGCTCGACCAGACCTTGAACGGATTCCACGCAAACAACATTCCCGAGACATTCCGGCGCACCAGGTTCGATTTGGCGCGGATCAAAAGTGCGCTGCTCATCAGTCAGGTAACCGCTACGCCTCCATGCAAGTTTTGCCGATGCGATTTTTCATGCCCGCCATCCGGATGCAACGGGTGGGAACAGCCGTTGCGTGTGCGTTCGTGCTACTCCCGGATTCCCGCATTCGAGCGAGGTCGACATGAAACGCCAGCTGGCAGCAATACTGTATGTGTTCGTATCCGGTGGGTCGCTCGCGGCCGACCGTACGCAACGAATCCCCACGCCGGACCAACACGAATCGATCGTGCTCGCGGCCGATCCGAAGTTGACGCATCCGGCCTTCCGGCAGACTGTCGTGCTGGTGACCGCGCTTGGCGACGATCAACATGTTGGTGTCATCATGAATCGCCCGACGCAATTTTCCCTGTCCAACATTTTTCCAGCCGATGAATCGTCCCGCGCGGTGCGCGGCCCGGTGTACTTCGGCGGGCCGATGGACACCGATACGATCGTCGTCATCACCAACGGTGGGCAGTCTCCCGGCGGGTTGAGTGTGCCGCTCGGCGAATCGCTCTACCTCGCCTTCGAGGAAAAGGTGATCGATCAAGTCATCAGGTCCAAACCGAACGACGCACGCTATTTCGTCGGCCTGGTGCAATGGCAGCCGGGCGAATTGCGGGAGGAGCTGCGACAAGGCTACTGGCACATCGCCAGGACCTCGGCGCAACGCGTTATGCAGACGGAACCCACTCAATTATGGAAAGAGCTCACCAATCACGCCGGCGAGTTGCGGGCGGCGACACCCATTCGTTTCAACGATCACGCCGCAGGACCATCGAGTAGGCGCGTGCATTGATGGCTGCCGGGCGCGCGACAGCCTGTGCGGCTCGCACCGAAGGGACCGTCGTCACATACGGTGGCGACACCGGGTGTCTCGCCGGTGGGCACGAGCGACTGACCCTGCAAGCGGTCGCGAAGGCCCTCGCGACGATCAAGGGGTATCGCTATGCGGGTGACTACGACTCTCGAACGCGCTACGACGGCCCGCTGTATTTCGTCCCGCGGGAGACGCTGCTGGCGAGCGAAGCGCGCGCGCTCGCGATCGTCTCGGAGAATGACGTGTTCGGCGGCGTCGTACCCTACCCGTTCATCGGCACCAAGACCATCACCCATCCGCTCATCGACAACACGAGCGCTCGCGAACCAACGGGGTGGTCGCACCGCTTTGCCGAGCGCGTGCGCCCGGACGTGCTGCTCGGGTTCGCGGCATTCAGTCCCGACGATGCCCACCTCGCGGGCATACGAATGCTGCAGACCGGTCCGGCTCGCCTGAAGCTCGCCTGCGGCATCGGCGGATCGGGTCAGACCACCGTTCGCGACGAATCCGAGCTTGATGCGGCCATCGCCGCGCTGGACCAGCAGGAAATACTGCGACATGGTCTCGTTGTCGAACAGAACCTGACCGAGGTGATGACCTACAGCGTGGGCAAGGTACGCGTGGCCGGCCTGTGCATCACGTACTATGGCACGCAGCGCCTCACCCGGAACAACCAAGGTCAAGAGGTCTACGGTGGTTCAGACCTCGTGATCGTGCGGGGTGATTTCAATGTTCTGCTCACGCTTGCGCCCGATCCATCGACAATGCTCGCCGTGCAGCAGGCACAACGCTACGACGCGGCGGCGCGGGAGGAGTATGCCGACCTGTTCGCGTCGCGGCGCAACTACGATGTCGCCCGGGGGTTGGACGCAGCGGGGCGGCCATGTTCGGGCGTGCTCGAGCAATCATGGCGCGTCGGTGGCGCGACGCCGGCAGAGCTTCCGGCGCTCGGCGCCTTTCTCGCCGATCGGACGCTGCGTACCGTGCGGGCGTCGGCGGTCGAGGTCTACGGTGATTGCGATCCTCCCGCCGGAGCGGCCGTGATGTTCCGCGGCGTCGATCCGCGCATAGGGCCCCTCACGAAATACAGCATCGTGGTTCGCGATGGGCACACGCCTTGAACCGCTTACGATAGCTGTCGATGGCGATCGCATTGCCGGCACCCTGCTCACGCACGCGGCACGGGTGCCCGGGGTGTTGTTCGTCCATGGCTGGGGTGGTAGCCAGGAGCAGGACCTCGTGCGAGCGCGCGAGGCCGTCGGGCTGGGATGCATCTGCCTCACGTTCGATCTACGCGGCCATCAGCTCATGGAGCAGCAGCGCGACACGGTTACTCGCGAGCACAATTTGCGCGATCTGATCGCCGCCTACGATCTGATCGCCGGCTTGTGGGGGGTCGATCGGCAGTCCATCGCGGTGATCGGCAGCAGCTACGGTGGCTACCTTGCGGCCATTCTGACCACCTTGCGCCCGATACGCTGGCTCGCGCTGCGTGCACCGGCCCTTTACCAGGATATGGATTGGGAGCTCCCCAAGCGCGAATTGCACGTGCACCCGGGGTTCGCGGCCTACCGGCAAACCAGCATCCGCCCGGACGACAACCGCGCGCTCGCGGCCTGCGCGAGCTTCAAAGGCGATGTGCTCCTGGTCGAATCCGAGCATGACGAGATCATTCCCCAGGCGGTCATCAAGAACTACGTCGCGTCGCTGACCGCGGTCCGCTCGCTGACCGTTCGCGTGATCTCCGGGGCAGGGCATGCGCTGGCCGGGGACGAGTCCCAACGCGCGTACTCGAAGCTGCTGGCGACGTGGCTGACCGAGATGGTGACCGGCGCGCGCGAGGCGCCCGCCTCACCGGTCGTGGGCTGATCGGCGTCGGTTGCAAAATGCGAGGCGTGTCCCATCGAGCAACCGATTCCCATTGAGCAACCGATTCTTACCCGGCGCGGGTGGTGAGCTGGTTGTCCACGTCTCGCACGCCGGTGATGGCGCTTGCAATCTCAGCGGCCCGCTCGATCTGCTCTTGATTCTCAACGCGACCGCGTAGCGTGACCTTGCCGGCGTTGGTGTCGACACTGATTGCACGGCCGGGGATATTGGGTTCGGTGAGCAGTGCTGTTTTCACGTCCTCGGTAATCGTGGCGTCATCGGCGCGTTGTCCGTCGGTGCGGGGTGCGGATTCAACGGATCCTCGTGCGGCGCGCTCGCTCGGCGTCCGATCGCATGCGGCCAAACCGAACGCCGCAGCCGCCGTCAATGCAATGATTCCAATGGTCGATTTCATTTGTCAGCATCCTTGGTTTGAAATGCGGGTGTGATCTGAAGCCCTCTCAGACGCTGAGCTACCGAGCAAGGGACGTACCCGTGCCGGTTTCGCGAATCCGAGCGCATAGGTGATGGTGATGCTGGGCGCGCAACCTCGCTTTACGCGAGCGCGATCCGCGCTCGCACCGGGAGATGATCGGAGGCAATGCGCGCGAGCGCCGATCGATGCACCTCGATCTGCTGCAATGTTTGCACCGGGCGGGTCCAGATGCGATCGAGCGCAAACAGCGGACGCCAGGATGGAAACGTCGCTTCCATGCGGGTGCGACCAAATGCTTCATGCATCCACCGGAGCGGGCGTCCGCTCGGTAACCATTCATTGAAGTCCC
>JANMUI010000824.1:0-1772 GCA_031391405.1 Betaproteobacteria bacterium | reverse complement strand
GGAAAATGGAATGTTGCCGCGCCAGTGCAGCAGGTAAAGATCGATCCGGTCGGTCTTCAGGCGCTTGAGGCTGCGCTCGCAGGTCCGTGGAGATCGTTGCCGATCGCGGCCTTCACGCCAAGGTGAGCGCGCAAGAGTGGGCCAAGATTTGCCAGCTGATGGAAGCCGCCTTCAGACAATCGAACTACGAGGGCGGCGTGGTCAGCGGCGTGCAAGCGATAACGCGGCATCTGGTGAAGCATTTTCCTGCTGACGGCTGCAGCGGCAATGAGCTGCCGGACAGGCCAGTAGTCGTGTGAGGCTATCATTTGGAGACGGTGAAAGTTGTGCGGCACGCCTGGCGGGATAGGATCGGCGTCCCATCGGGGTTGTGAATCCACACGCGCACCCGTTGACAATAATCAAGGACGGCTCTCGCGATGATGCGAACCTGCCAATGGTACGGGCCGCAATGTCATCGCAGATCGGCATGGGGGCGCTGGCCCAACGTCAGCATGGCTTTAACCGGTACGACTATGACCGCACCCAACCAACGGAGCGAACGCACGTCACGCAACACCAGCACACCGACCGCCAACCAGGAAGTCGCGGACATGCTGCGCGAAGCTGCCACGCTTCTCACCGCACAGGGTGCGAATCCATTCCGCGTGGGCGCGTACCGCAAGGCCGCCGATACGATCGCGGGTTGGCCGATCAACGTGCGTGATATCTTCGATCGGCGCGGACCGGACGGGCTCGATGCCATTCCCTCGATCGGCAAAGGCATCGCTTCTGCCATCGCGGAAATCCTGATTGCCGGACGATGGGCACAACTCGACCGCATGCGGGGCGAAGTAGGCGCAATCCAGCTCTTTCGGACCATTCCCGGGATCGGACCCGAGCTCGCCATGCGCATGCACGATGATCTCGGGGTCGACACGCTGGAGGCCCTGGAAGTCGCCGCGCACGATGGTCGACTCGAAAAACTTCCCGGCGTCGGCCCGCGACGTGCGAGCGCTATCCGCGCGGCCCTTACCCAATCGCTTGACCGCACGCGTGCGCTTCGCCGTCAGACTCCCGCGCCGCACACTGGTGAACAGCCGCCCGTCGCGATGATCCTCGATGTCGATCGGGAGTACCGTGAGCGGGCCACCGCGCACAAGTTGCCCACCATCGCGCCGCGCCGATTCAACCCGGGTGGTACGTCACGACTCCCGATCCTGCACACCGAGCGCGGCGTGTGGCATTTCACCGCGCTATTCTCGAATACGGCCAAAGCGCACGAGTTGGGGCGTACCCACGACTGGGTCGTCGTCTATGCGTACGATCACGATGCCTCCGAGCGACCGCACACGGTCGTCACCGAAACGCGCGGGTCGCTGGTTGGAAGGCGGGTCGTTCGGGGCCGGGAAGCCGAGTGTCGTGACTATTACGAACGGGCGCCAGGAATCTGCGCGGTAGACCGCGCGGATTCCTAATGGCACACGCTACGTGCCTTTATTAGCGCGAATGCGCCAAACAATGACGCCGAAATCGAGCTAGTTCCGTTCGCAAAGCGTCGTTCGACTGAACAAATGCGTCTGCCTATAGGAGTGTGCGCGCGCCGCCGCGCAGCCTCCTAGCCCGCCGTCACCACCGGCACCGTCATATTCTGCATGATCGTTCGGGTGCAACCTCCGAACACCATTTCGCGCATGCGCGCGTGCCCATATGCACCCATGACGATCAAGTAGACCTCGAGGTCCGCCGCCCGCGAGAGGAGAAACTCGCCGACGCCGATGTCGATGCCTTGG
>JANMUI010000806.1:0-8166 GCA_031391405.1 Betaproteobacteria bacterium | reverse complement strand
CAATCGTCGACCGCCCAGTGGCCGAGCAGCTTGATGAAGCCGGTGGCTTGATCGAGCTCGAGATAGCAGCCCTGCACGCCGTTGGCGGTGTAATAGGTCTGATGGTTATCGACGTGATTGCAGGTCACCGATAGCTGCACGTCGAGATCGGCGGGCAACGTGTCCTGGCGGAAGTAGCCGATGCGGGCCGTCTCAGCCAGGCTCATGAGCGGCAGGCCGGTGCGGGTATCGACAACGTGCCGCTCCGCGAGATCCAGGTGCGCGAGCGGCTCCTTGCTGGTCGCCGCGGCCAGCGCGAGGATATTCGCCTTGAGCTTGCTCGCCGCTTTCAGCGCGGCTTCCCCGCCTACCGCCATTCCACGCGAGCCCCACGCGCCGCCGCCGTACGGCGAGATCGCACTGTCGCCGCCGTGCATGTCGACGTCGTTCGGATCGATGCCCAGCGTGGCGGCGATGATCTGCGCCAATCCGGTGAGCGTGCCTTGCCCCTGATCGGTGCTGCTGGTCACGCAGCGCACGGCGCCTGAGGGCTCGAGGCGCAGCGTGCAGCCGTCCTGTACCGATACGGGCGCCTCCGACGGCCCGTAGTAGCTCGGACCGTACGCGGTCTGCTCGACGAAGGTGGCGATACCCAGGCCGCGCAAGACGCCATGTTGCCGAAGCTCGGCCTGCTCCGACCGCAGGCGATCGTAACCCATGTTGTGCACGAGCTTGTCGAGGCACTGCTGGAAGGACACCGTTTCCAGCTTGCAACCGCCCGGCGTCACGCACGGCAGCGATTCGAGGCTGCGATAGTTATTGCGCTTGAACGCGATCGTGTCGATGCCGAGCCTGGCCGCCGCGAGATCGGTCAGCACTTCGGTGACCGCGCAAGCGAGCGGCATCCCCACGCCGCGATACATGCCGATCAGGTTTTTGTTGACATACACGCTGCGGGTACGCGCGCGGTAGTTGGAGAATTCGTAAGGCGCGCCCGCCATGTTGATCGCCATCATGCCCTCGGCGACGTTGAAGCGGAGCGGCATGCCGAAGGCACCGACGCTGGCCAGATCGTCCAGCTCCATCGCGGTGACCCGCCCGTCGCCATCGACCGCGATGCGCGCGTCGATCGTGTGCTCGCGCGCATGCCCGTCGGCAAGGAACGACTCGAGCCGATCGGCGCAATAGCGGATCGGCACGCCCATCAACATGGAGATCGCCGCGACCGCAAGCTCCTCGGCGTAGACGTTGATCTTCACACCGAAGCCGCCGCCGATGTCCGGCGCGATCACGCGCACCTTTTGCTCGGGGATCTGCAGGTGCCGGCTGAAGATCATCTGCATCTGGTACGGTGACTGATGCGAGTGATGCACCGTGAGGCTGCCGTCGCTCGGCTCGAAATCTGCGATCAGGCCGCGCGGCTCGAGCGGCACACCGGTCTGACGCTCGAATCGAAAGCGATGCGAGACGACGACCGCGGCGCTCGCAAACGCGGCGTCCGGATCGCCCGCGAGCACGGTGTGCTCGAACGCGAGGTTGTCGCCAAGCTCCGGATGGATCGGCTTGGCGGACGGCGCAATCGCCGCTTCTCCACTCACGATTGCGGGGAGCACCTCCCACTCGATCTCGACCCGCTCGGCGGCGTCTTCGGCCTGCGCACGCGTTTGCGCGACGATCGCGACCACCGGTTGCCCGGCCCACACCACGCGCTCGATGGCCATCGGATACTGCGGCGCGGACTTGTGGCCGCGACGATGCTTGGCCACTGCGATGAACGGCAGGCACACGTCCGCGAGCTCTGCGCCGGTGACGACACGCTTGACGCCAGGCGCCTGCGCCGCTGCGCTGGTCCGGATCGAGCGGATCTTCGCGTAGGCATGCGGGCTGCGCACGAACGCGAGTTGCAGCAGGCGCGGCATCGAGATGTCTGCGAGGTATCTGCCGCGCCCCTGAAGCTGGCGGCCGACGCCCACGCGACGCGCGCTCTCGCCGATCCACGATTGCGAGGTCGAAGTGCCGCGGCTTCTTGCGTCCAGTGGTTTGTTCATGGCTCAACGCGCTCGATGGATTGGCACTCGATGGATTGCCACTCCGAGGCCGTGTCCGGACATCGCCGATATCGACCTATTTCAGCATTGCACTGGAGCGCACCGACTGGCGCTATCGCTTGCCCGCCGTGCCGGACCAGCCCTTGCGCGAGATGTCGATGATGATGCCGTCCGGATCCTTGAACTTGCGCTCGAAGTTCTCTTTCTCAGCGTCGTCTCCGAGGTCGAAGAAAAAGGTGCCGCCGGCCGCCTCGATGTCCTTCTGCGCCCGGGCGAGGTCGTCCACCTGGAAGCCGAAGTGATGTGGCCCGACGAAGTTCTTCGCGTCTTTCAGACCCGAGCCACGCTCGCCGGTGTAGTGGAGCAGCGCGAGATTCACCACCCCGTCGCTCAGATACATCGCGGAGCTCCAGCCGAGATCCTCGAAGCCGACCCGTTTCAGTCCGAACGGCTTCTCGTAGAACTTGGCCGATTTTTCCTGATCGCTTACCACGATTGCGAAATGTCTAAGCTGGGTCATGATTCGCCTCCTCCTGATCTAGCCACGCGTCCTGCCGGTCCGATCGATCGCATCAAGTATGGACCGAAGCGCGCAGGCCAGGCAAGCGGAGCACAGAGCGACGACATGCTTGCCTCAAGCTCCCGTCATCGCGTGCACGCCGAACATCAGGTCCTGATCGATCCATATCTTTTCCGGTTTGAATCCCGCGGCCCGACCCATCGATCGAAACTCGTCGACCGTGTACTTGCACGAATTCTCGATATGGATGGTTTCGCTCGCGCGAAACTCGAAGGCCTTGCCGTCGACGTGGACCGTCTCCTCGCACAGGCTCTCGAGATGCATTTCGATGCGTCCCTTGGCCTCATCATAGAAAACCTTGTGGCGGACTGCTCGAGCACGAAATCGCCGCGAACGGCGGCGATATTGAGCCACGGAAAGCGCCCTGGCTATCGCCTCGACGTTGTCCCGCATGATCGCCATCTCGACACGCGTCGGGTAGTACTCGGGCAACTCACCGGCAACAAGCCGATGGTACTTTGCGATTGCGACGCGAGCGTGATGATGCATCTCGCGGAGTTCGAGACGGTAGTCCGCTACTACATGCCGTTGTTGGTCATCGTCATGAATAACGAAGCATTAGGCGCGGAATACTACAAGCTCGACGCACACAAAATGGACGCGACGGCCGCTTTGATTATTCGGGCTTACCAATCGGCGTTACAAAAGCGAGGCTAACGGGCGTTCGCGGCGAACACCGCATACGCCGCCTTCGCCACTGCCGCGATCACGCGCTCCTCCTCGGCGTCGGTCTTCGTCGATTCGCGCAGGAACACGGCGACGATGAGGTGCCCCGAGCGCCCGGGCAGATAGACGATTCCGACGTCGTTCGTGGCGAATGGCTGCAGCGTGCCGGTCTTGTGCGCGACTTTTGTTCCTCGCGGCACCCCCGCTCGTATCCGACCCTTCCCGGTTTCACAGCGAAGCATGAGCGCGATGAGGAGCGCGGTCGATTTTTCGCTCAATGTCTGGCCAAGCCAGAACTTTTGCAGCAGATCGACAAAGGCGGCGGGGTTGGCGGTGTCCAGATCGCTCTTCAGGAATGCCCGTCGGTTGGCGGCCCGCTCCGACTTGGACAACGTCGCGGCTATTTCCTCGTGGCGGGCCGGCGTTAGGGACACGCCGGACGGCAACAGTCCGAGTCCGTGCGACGCGGCGAGCAACGGCCCGGTTGGCCGCGACACCGATATGCCATCGACACCGAGCGTCTGCAGTCGCTCCATGATCGGTTTCGCACCGCCGACCTCGCGCCACAGGATGTCGGTGGCGGTGTTGTCGCTGTGGATCATCATTGCCTCCAGCAGCTCGCGCACCGTCTTGCCGCGCGGCTCGCCGAAGGCATGGGCGATCTTGCCGCTGCCGGGGCGAAGATCGTTCGCCTGCACGACGATCGATTTGTCGAGGCTCAACGTGCCGGCATCGACGCGACGGAGCAGCTCGATCGCGAGCGGTAGCTTGAAGGTGCTGCCCATCGGGTAGCGATTGTCGGCCTGGAAGAAGACTTCGCGGCCGGATTCGATGTGCCGGATCGCAACTCCGAGCTTTCCGCCGGACGCCGCGGCGATGACGCGCAGCTCGTCGTGGAGCGTCGCGAGTTCCGGATCCGTGGCCCCTGGCTGGCCTAAAGCGGGCAGTGCGATGAGCGCAAGGGTCAGGAACGCGGCTGCGAGCGGCCGCCCAAGAAAGTTCGTATTCCAAGGCGCCGGTGCGGCCATTGCGGCCGGATCCCCGACTGCGTAGCGGGCCGTGGTCGGCACGTTCGGCAAGCAGGGCAGGACGGCAAGAGGTCGTATGGTGGATTCTCCCGGGGGAAGCTGAGCTGTGGTGCGGCTAGCGTAGCATCCGATTCTTTCTTCCGAGGCAGGCGGTTACGCCGCGTGCATTGAGGATCCAACCATTGCACTCGTCCTCATCCGCCACGCCTGCCGAATCGCAACAGCACCTCGAGCAATCCTCCGCTCGCCGGCCATGGGCACCGCCGCAGCGGGCCGCGGGAGCACCTATTCAATAACCGCGTTCCTTGACGCCGAGCATCTTCAAGGGCCCGTTCGCACGGGGTGCACGCGCAATGGTGCGGTCAAGAATTTCACCTGGATCGCGAACTTGGGTGTCCCGTTCCGGTGCGAAGAAGCGTGTTTGCTTTTACTATCCACGTTCTTCTTCAAGCAGGAATCGCAAAATGGATCTCGGACTCAAGGGCAGGAAAGCGCTGGTCACCGGTGGCACGCGCGGGATCGGCCGCGCCATCGTCGAGTTGCTCGCCGACGAGGGTTGCAATGTCGCGTTATGCGCGCGCAGCGCCGGACCCATCGCCGAGACCGTGGCGGCACTCGAAAAGAAGGGCATCAAAGCGACGGGCAGTGCAGTCGACGTGTCCGATCTCGCAGCACTCAAGGCTTGGGTCGGCAATGCAGCGGGCACACTCGGCGGGGTCGACATCTTCGTTGCCAATGTCAGCGCGCTGGCCCTCGGGATGGACGAGGAATCGTGGCGCCGCGGCTTCGATGTCGATGTGATGGCGACGGTCTTCGGCTGCGAGGCGGCGATACCATTCCTCGAAAAATCTTCGGCCGGTGCCATCGTCGTCGTCGGCAGCACGGCGATGGCAGAGAACTTCGCCCCCAACCGCGCCTATGCGTCGGTCAAGGCAGCCATCGTGCCTTATGTGAAGGGGCTCGCTCGTAATCTCGCCGCCAAAAACGTGCGAGCGAACCTGGTCTCTCCCGGCAACGTCTATTTCAAAGGCGGAACATGGGGGAACGTCGAAGCCAACAACCCGGAATTTTTTAAGTCGATGATCGCGCGCAATCCGACCGGTCGAATGGGCACGCCGCAGGAAGTGGCGAATGCAGTGGTATTCCTCGCCAGCCCGCGCTCGAGTTTCACCACCGGCGCAAACTTGATCATCGATGGCGCGCTCACGCAGCGCGTGCAGTACTGAAGGGGAGCCGAGGCGCGATCGCATCGAGTTTGTCAGCGCAGATCTATAGCGCTTTCCATTAGCGGTCGCGGGCTCGCTCACAGTCCGATCATCGCGGTCAGGACCGAGCGATCCACACGCGTGTCCGCCCGATTGACCACGCAGCGTTTCGGACATACAGTCCGGTTCCGCGAAAAGGGTGTTCTTGTATTCCAGGGCGATGAGCTCGACTGACCAGCAAGCCGAGGCGGGAGGGGCCGGTGCGGCGCTGGTCGACGCGGCGCGTGCTCTCGCCCCGATGATCCGTCGCGAGGCCGAGGCGGCCGAACGGGTTCGACGGATTCCCGAGCACGTGTTCGCGGCGCTCAGGGCGGGCGGCTTCTTCCGGATCCTGTTGCCACGGCGATTCGGCGGTTTCGAGCTCGACCTCAAGACCGCGGTGAATGTGGTCCTCCAGATCTCGGCGGCCTGCGGCTCGACCGGCTGGGTGACGAGTTGCGCGATTTCCCACCAGTGGATGGTCGCGCAGTTCCCGCTGCGTTGCCAGGAGGACGTCTGGAGCGACGGCGCGGACAAGATGGTCGTCACGTCTTTTCCGCCGTCCGGCGAGTGCCGGCGCGTCGACGGCGGCTTTCGTATCACTGGCACATGGCGCTATGCGAGCGGATGCGACTACGCCGATGTGGCGCTGCTCGGCGTCATGCTCCCGCCGATGGCACAGGGCGAAAGCGCGGTGCCGGGTTTCGTCGTCGTCCCGATGGCCGCGTGCGAACGGCTCGACGATTGGAATACCATGGGGCTCGCGGCGACCGGTAGCCACGCCGTGGTGGCCGATGACCTCTTCGTGCCTGCGCATTGCAGCCTGCCGGCGCAGGTCTTCGTCTTGCCCGAAACGCCCGGCATGGTCGCGTTCGACACCAACCTCGGCCGCTATCCGGTCTTCTCGCTTGGCGCCTACGGACTGGCGGCCACCGCAATCGGTTGCCTGCAAGGCGCGCTTGACGAGCATCTCCGCCAGCTCGGTGAATGGCAGACGCGCGCCATCGGCGGCGCAGGCGGCGCGAAGGTCGCGGATTTTCCCGCCGTCCAGATGCGAGTCGGGCGCGCGGCGGCGGCGCTCAAGGCTGCCAAGGCGCTGATGTTCACGCAGATCGAGGAGACCCGCCGGGCCGTCATGGACCGCGGCGAATTGCTCGGACGGGACGAGCGGGTCGAGAACCGCTTTATCCAAGCGTGTGCCGTGCAGCTCGCCTTGCAGGGACTCGATGAGCTTTGGGGCGCTGCGGGCGCGACCGGTATCCATCATGCGCAGCCGGTCCAGCGCGCCTGGCGCGACGCCCATGCGGTTGCCCACCACGCCTTCTTCAATTGGGACGCGCTTTCGGCGATGTACGGCCAGCGCCTTCTGGGGCTCGATCCGAAGGGCGCCTATTAGCATCTGGAAGCCCGAGTATCCGGCTGTGCTCGAAGTCGCCGCCTCAGGGCGCGGCGACGCAGGCCGTTCGCAAGCCCCTGTAAGATCCGCACACCCTCTGCGCACAGAAAGCCTGTCCCATGGGTTTCGACACCATCAGCGTGACACCGCTATCGCCACATATCGGGGCCGAAATCGCCGGCCTGGATTTGCGCGAGCCGATGAGCAAGCAGCAAGTGGAGGAAGTGCACGAGGCCCTGATGCGACATCTCGTGGTGTTTTTCCGCGACCAGCCGATCAACTTCGTCGCGCACAAGCGCTTTTGCAGCTATTTCGGCGCGCTGCACGTCCATGTCGGCGGCGACGGCACTGCGTCGAGCATGGTCGAAGGCCATCCCGAAATCCGACGCCAGCATTTCAATGCCGACTCGAAGCGCGTGTCGGGCGAGGTGTGGCACACCGACCAGTCCTGCGCGCCGATTCCGCCGATGGGCAGCATCCTGCATCAACACATCGTGCCGCCATTGGGTGGGGGCGACACGCTGTTCGCCAGCATGTACGCCGCGTATGACGAGCTGTCGGCCCGCATGCAGAGCTTCCTTGCCGGGTTGACCGCGACGCACGACGGCGCGTTGCTCTTCGACAAGACATCGACAAAGTATCCGACCGCGGTGCATCCGGTGATCGCCCGCCATCCGGTGACCGGCCGCAAACTGATCTATGTGAATCGCGGCTTCACGGCGCGCATCAACGAGCTGCCGGTGAAAGAGAGTGCGGCCTTGCTCGCCTTTCTGTTCGAGCATTGCGCGCGGCCCGATTTCCAGATGCGCTTCCACTGGCGCGCGCATTCGATCGCCTTCTGGGACAACCGCTGCAGCCAGCATCAGGCGATCTGGGACTACCACCCAAACGTGCGCTCGGGCTACCGGATCCAGATAAAGGGCACGGCGCCGCCGCTTCCAGCCTGAACGATCCCCACTACAAGTCTGTTAGGAATTTCGCCGGGCGGACGAGCCGCAACGAAACCCGCAGGGTGCAACATGCCGTTCCGCCGTACTCTTTTCGTAACAACCCCGCGCTCTTGGCGCGGGGTTGTTGATCGGCACTCAACCGCCCGGCGCGACCAGTACCGGCACCAGCCGTCACATGCGAGAGCAGCGGCGGCGCCACGTCGAGCTGTCGGCAGTGAGCGGAGACGGCTCCAGGTGTCGGTGGCAGGGTCATACGCTTCAACCAGATCAGAAAC
>JANMUI010000800.1:0-2883 GCA_031391405.1 Betaproteobacteria bacterium | reverse complement strand
GGATTCGCCTGGATCGGTTCCAGCACGCCGCCGATGCCGACACCCCCGGACAGATGCACGTTCTTGCCGATCTGTGCGCATGAGCCGACCGTGGCCCAGGTGTCCACCATCGTTCCTTCGTCGACGTATGCACCGATGTTGACGTACGAAGGCATCAGGACGACATTCTTCGCGATGAAGGCGCCGCGGCGCGCCACCGCCGGCGGCACCACGCGGTAGCCGCCCCGCAAAAAGTCCGCTTGATCGAAGGCGCCGAATTTGGTGGGCACCTTGTCGAAATAGTTGGTGGATGCTCCCGGCATCAGGGTGTTGTCTTGCAGCCGAAAGCTGATGAGGACCGCTTTCTTGATCCATTGATGGGTGATCCACTGACCCGCTTGCTTTTCGGCAACCCGCAGCGACCCCGCGTCGAGTTGGTCGAGCACCGCGGCGACTGCGTCGCGGATCTTCGCGTCGGCGCCGGCAGGACTGATGCTCGCGCGGTTCTCCCACGCCTGATCGATGATCGTTTGCATGTTATGGCTCATCGTGATTAGCAACGAAACTCCGCTATGGAGGGGATCAACAAGGGGGCTGGGCTCCCTTGTTACTTTGGGGGATATACAAGGGGGTCCTTCTCCCCTTGTTCCTACGAAATCTTTTGGTGATTTGCCATGATTCGAAGCGCAGCGGAGGATCATTGCAAATCACGTTGCTCATAGAGTTCTCGTGAATGCGGCAATCCGTTGTACGCCTTCCATGCATTCTTCATGATTGGCGACGAGTGCGATGCGGACATGGTTTTCGCCCGGATTGATTCCGTGCGCGGGTCGTGCGAGATACCTGCCGGGCAGGACGACAGCGTTTTGCTCGGCGAGCAGGCGGCGGGCGAACTCCGGGTCCGGAATCGGGGTTTTCAGCCAGAAATAGAACCCACCGTCCGGCAAGGTCGCGCCAAGCGGTGCGAGCAAGGGCAGCGACGCCGTGAATTTGCGCTGATACTGGATGCGGTTCTCGCGAACGTGGATCTCGTCATTCCAGGCCGCAACGCTTGCAATCTGGAAGGCGGGACTCATCGCGCTGCCGTGATAGGTGCGATAGAGCAGGAACTTCGCCAGGACGGCCGGATCGCCCGCGACGAATCCTGAGCGCATGCCCGGGCAATTCGATCGCTTCGAGAGGCTGGAGAACACCACGACATTGCGAAAGTCCGAGCGGCCGAGCGCGTGCGCCGCTTGCAGGGCACCGACCGGCGGGGACGTCTCATCAAAATAGATTTCGGAGTAGCACTCGTCGGAGGCAATCACGAATCCATAGCGATCTGAAAGCTCGAATAGCTCTTGCCATTCCGCGATGGACATCACCCGGCCGGTTGGATTCGCAGGCGAGCAGGTGTAAAGCAACTGCGTTCGCCGCCAGACGTCTTCAGGTACCGATGTGTAACGCGCCTTGAAAGCGTCGGCGGCGAGCATGTTGACGAAATACGGCGTGGCGCCCGCCAGGATCGCGGCGCCTTCATAGATCTGATAGAACGGATTCGGGCATATCACGATCGGTGCGCTGGTCCGATCGATGACGGTCTGTGCGAACGCGAACAGCGCTTCCCGCGAGCCGTTGACCGGCAGCACGTGCTTGGCCCAATCGATATGCGGGATCCCGTAACGGCGCTCGATCCAGCCGGCGATCGCCTGTCGGAGTGCGTCGCTCCCGGCGGTGGGTGGGTAGCTCGCGAGCGCGCTGAGGTTTGCGGCCAGCGTGTCAATGACGAGCGCAGGGGTCGGATGCTTGGGCTCACCGATCGACAGACTGACCTGCCGCAGGGCGGGGTTGGGCGTGACACCTTCGAATAGCGCGCGCAGTTTTTCGAACGGGTAGGGATGCAATTGCCCAAGACTTGGATTCATGGCGCCCTTATCCGCGAACCGTGATCGAGGGATCTAGCCCGGCGAGCGAGACGACCGGCGGCGGCTTCCAGCCGCGCTTGCGGTGCTCTGCGATCACATTGGTATAGATGCCGCCGCGTACCAGAAAACGCGCCGTCACCCGCATGAAGCGGGGCGCGATCGCCTTGACGAAATCATCGAGCATCCTATTGGTAACCGCTTCGTGAAACGCGCCTTCGTCGCGATACGACCAAAGATAAAGCTTGAGGCTTTTCAGCTCGACGCAGCGCCGATCGGCGATGTAGTCTATGACGATGGTCGCGAAATCAGGTTGTCCGGTGAGCGGGCAGAGGCAAGTGAATTCGGGCGCTTCCATATGGATCAGGTAGTCGCGCGCCGGATGCGGATTCGGAAATGCTTCAAGAAGTTTCGAAGGGCGGGTGGACATGCTTCAGCGGGGCATCAAAGCGAATCGCGTTAATTGGACGGCGTGACCGTGCGCCCGCGAACGAATCGGGAATCGCAGCAGCCGCGACGGGGGAGTGCAATGACGATCCGCTACGGAACCGGATCGTGACGGTGCTATTATATTCGACCATCGAGCGCCGCTTCGTCCGGTCGCTTTCCGTCATTGCCTTTCGAGTCGCGACCCCCGATGCGCCTTACTCACATCAAGCTTGCTGGTTTCAAGTCGTTCGTCGATCCGACCACTGTAATCATCCCGGGTAACCTGGTTGGTGTCGTGGGTCCGAACGGCTGCGGCAAATCGAACATCATCGATGCAGTTCGCTGGGTACTTGGCGAAACGCGCGCATCCGCATTGCGCGGCGAGTCGATGCAGGACGTCATCTTCAACGGGTCGGTGCATCGCAAGCCGGTCGCGCGGGCGAGTGTCGAGCTGGTGTTCGATAACACGCTCGGGCGTGCCGCCGGTCAGTGGTCGCAATATGCCGAAGTCGCGGTCAAGCGGGTGCTGCAGCGGGACGGTGAGTCGTCGTACCTCATCAACAACACGGTGGTT
>JANMUI010000792.1:0-3592 GCA_031391405.1 Betaproteobacteria bacterium | reverse complement strand
CAGGCGCAATACCTGCCGCAGATCGAACAGAAGGCGAGCACGATCGACGCAACCCAGATCATGGCGCTGGTGCGCGGGGCATGACATTCAAGCCAAATCGAGCATGTTGCCGGTTCGGCAAGGGCAGGAAAAACATAAGGAGGTTACCGGGGTGGGTTCAAGAACAGCACGCAAGCGGGACATCGAGAAGGTTTATCCAAAGAAGGATTTCATCGCCAAGCTGCGCCGACTGGCTGATGTCCTGGAACGCAGCAAGCGGTTTCGCCTCCAGGTGGCAGGGACACGCATCACCGTGCCGAAGCAGGCGATCATCAATATTGAGCACGAGCGCGGGGCCGGGGAAGAAGAACTCGAGTTTCAACTCAAGTGGAAGGTCACGCGGCGTTGAAGTTCTTGCGCTGCGTCGCTCTATGGAATGCGAGGCATGCATGGCCATAAAGGAGCTGGCAAGACGCTGAATGATCTGTCGGCGTACTCCGGCCGGGGGTGTGGCGCCGCTCATGCGGCATGGCACGGCGAACATCGGCATGAAGCGGTCCGGGTTGCCGCTTGGGCTCCTGGCGGATTAGGCTGAGGCGAACTCGATAGCCGCCCACGATGGCTCGGTGAGCGTGGGGAACTACACCGTCGCTGGTTCAATCAGCCGACAGGCGATGGTCTTCGGAACGGAATCGACCTCGCCCACCCGGAACCCGATCGCGCGCCACCCGCCTTGGCAAGCCGCCAAGAATAGTGCAAGTGCTTTGAATTCATCGCACTGATACTTCCGTTTATTCGAGCAATCCTTATGGATAAATCGACTTAACACGAGGTTGCACCGTCTCTACACTCGGCCCCACAGTGCGTTGATCGACGAGGAGAGGCTGAGCGTGCGAATTGACATCCAGCGCGTTGGGATTCCCACTCATCGCTCCGCCTGCCTGCTCAACGTTTCCCACCGTTTCCTGGCCCGTGGCTACTCGCCATCGAAGTTGGTTCTGCACCTGTGCTCACCAAAGGAGCTCACCTCATGAAGATTCTCGCAATGGTCCTGGCTGGTGGTGAAGGAGTCCGGTTACGTCCGCTGACCGCCAAGCACGCTAAGCCGGCTTTACCGTTCGCAGCGGGTTACCGCATCATTGATTTCGTGCTCAGTAATCTCGTCAATTCGCAGATCTCGCCGATTTACGTGCTGGTGCAATACAAACCGCGATCGCTCATTGAACATATCCTCACCGCATGGGCGCCATGGTCCCGGGGTCGGGAACCGGGAATAACCGTGGTACGCGGGGAAACTAACGGTATGGCCGGATCCTTCAGAGGTACCGCGAACGCGATCTATCAGAACATCCATCTTATCAAGCAGCACAAGCCCGATCTGGTAGCCGTGTTTGCCGCCGATCATGTCTACCGGATGGACGTCCGGCAAATGGCCAAGTTTCATCAAGAACGTGGCGCCGAGATAAGCGTAGCAGCGGTTCCAGTTTCGATCGCACACGCGTCCGCCTTTGGGATCATGGCGGTGGACCCCGCAGGGAAACTCCGCGCGTTTCAGGAAAAGCCGGAGCATCCGACGCCAATTCCGAGCGACCCTGATCGTGCCTATGCCTCGATGGGCAACTACCTATTCAACCCGGGGGTTCTGGTGGAGTTGCTCAAGGAGGCCGACCGGCATGGCGATACGGACTTCGGCCGTGACATCATGCCGCTACTGCCGCGTTGCCGCTGTGTATGGGCTTACGACTTTGCGAACAACAGGGTATCCGGCGTTCAGCCGTACGAAGAGCGTGGCTACTGGCGCGACATCGGCACGATCCATGCCTACCAGGCCGCGCAGCGCGATGTCCTCGGGCCGTTGCCACGCTTCGGTCTCGTGAATGCTGGATGGCCGATCCACAGCGATGCTTACCGCGTGCGAAGACCCATTGCACCGCCCGCCGCGATGGATTTGGCGGCAACGCGACATATCGCGGCGGGAGCGAGCACGAACGCGCCGCTCTTCGGCTGAAATCGCCTACGAGAATTTGCGCCGTGAATTAGTGAGAGCACCCATGGACAAAACACCTTTGCGATCCGGTGTCCATAAATCGGGAACCGCCATCATCACGGACAAACAGCGCCATCAGATGATCGCCACACCCGCATATTATCGCGCCGAACGCCGAGCGTTTCGGGATGGCGACCCGGCCATCGACTGGCGGGAGGCCGAGGCAGAAATCGATCGCATACTCGAGCAGTCACTTATGTCCCCAAAGCAGGCGCAAGCCACCGACAAACGAGCATTCCTGGACCGGCTCGAAATGGAACTGCGGGGCTTAGATGCCAGACTCGAAGAACTTACCGATAAAGCACGCAGAACCAAGCGGACCGTTCGGGCCGAGTACGAAAAGCAGATCGAAGCACTCGCTGAAAAGCGGGCGGTGGCCGACGAAAGGTTACGAGAATTGAGAGATCGTTCCGAGGTTGCGTGGGAGGATTTGAAAGGCGGGGCAGAAAAACTCTGGCAGGAGTTACGACAGACGATCGAGCAGATGACTTCCCGTTTCAAATGACGTAATGCTGGGCCCACGGCGTCGCCGTGTGTCAATACGGGGAACCGATGGCCACTGAACGGGTCCCCGTTTGATGGACGCCACGTACTGCTCGGACGGGTGGTCGGGCCGAAGGCCTGTATGAGCATTCATTATCTATTAGGAATTGATGAACGCCGGCGTGCGGTGGGCAACTCACGTACCGCCTCCAGGGCGGCTGTCCACAGCGCGCAGCGTAGCATCGTGCGGCGCAGCCGCCCGATTTCATCGGCTCAGCTCCCCCCGCGATTTGCGCCGTCTTCAGCCGCAGGCGGTCTCAGCGCGTTTTGTACAGGGCATTCGTACGCAGCGGATGGCGGCGGTCTGCCTGGACGCGCTATGTCAGCGTGAGGTGCAATTGCTCGCGCGCGCACCGCGCCGACCGCTCTGGCGACCCACCAGAAACAACTAAGGTGCGCGAAATTCATCACGCTAATCATTCGGTTTATTCGACTAAAAATTCATGATAAATCGATTTTACAAGAAGTCTCGGTACCCCCACACTCGCTGCAACGGTGATTTACCGAGGCGGAGAAAGCGAGCATGCGCATCGACATCCAAGGCTTGGGATTCCCACTTACCGCTCCGCTCTTGGAGCACACCGAGCGGCGGCTGCGCTTCGCGTTGACTCGAATTGGCGACCGGATCAAACGAGTAGTGGTCCGGTTGCGCGATACCAATGGCCCGCGCGGCGGGGAGGACAAGCACTGCACGATCCTGGTAGTGCTGGTAGGTGCGCCGTCCGTTGTGATCGAGGACGCCGGCGCCGATCTGTACACCGTGGTCGACCGTGCGGCGGAGCGGGCCGGTCGCAACGTCGCCAAGCGCGTTGACCGACGGCGCGAGAACGCCCGACCGAAGCAGCCTGCTCTGGTCTCGATCGAGGCGCGTTATGAATTCAATGATTGAGGAAGTTTGACCGTGAAACGTATCGTGCTCTTTCTCGCCACCAATCTTGGCATCGTGCTGGTGCTTTCGGTCAGCATGCGCCTGCTCGGCGTCGAGCCTTACCTCAATGAGCAGGGACTCAACCTCAACGCCCT
>JANMUI010000775.1:0-3636 GCA_031391405.1 Betaproteobacteria bacterium | reverse complement strand
CATCTACAACGCGATGTCGATCGAAGGCGTCGAGCAGTTGCTGGAGTACATGCGCGAGTTCGAGAAGGTGAAAGCCTAAATGCAAACCAAACGCTTCGAGATTCTTGTCCTCAACAACATCGCCGCGGTCGGCCTGCAGCGCTTGCCCGCGCAGGGCTATCACGTCGGCAAAGACACCAAAGCACCCGACGCGGTCCTCGTTCGCTCCGCCGACATGCACGCGATGCAAATTCCGCCATCCGTTCGCGCAATCGGTCGTGCCGGGGTGGGGACCAACAATATTCCGATCGCGACGATGAGCGCGCGCGGCGTGCCTGTCTTCAACGCGCCGGGTGCCAACGCCAACGCGGTCAAGGAACTGGTCGTCTCAGGCATGCTGATCGCGGCGCGCAATCTCGTTCCCGCCTTGCAGTTCGTCGCCTCGCTTGGCGGCAAGACATGGACGCCCGATGCGCTCGATGAACGTGTCGAAGCAGGCAAGAAAGAATTCGCCGGGATGGAGTTGCCGGGTCGAACGCTCGGCGTCATCGGACTCGGGAAAATCGGCAGCCTGGTGGCCGACGCCGGCATCCGCCTCGGCATGAATGTCCTCGGGCATGATCCGCAAATCACGGTCGAGGCCGCGTGGAGCCTCCCCTCGCAGGTCCGGCGGGCGGACTCGATCGATCAGGTCCTGCGTGAAAGCGACTTCATCAGTCTGCACGTTCCGCTCAACGATGCGACGCGCGGGCTGATCGACGAGCGCTCGCTCACTGAGATTCGCGCCGGCAGCGTCCTCCTCAATTTCTCACGTGACGCGGTGGTCGACGAGTCCGCGCTCCTCGAAGCGCTCGCGGATGGGAAACTGCGAAGCTACGTGACGGATTTTCCCTCGCCCGCGCTCCTTGCAGCACGCGGCGTGATCGCGCTCCCGCATCTGGGCGCGTCGACCCAGGAGGCGGAAGACAATTGCGCGATCATGGCGGCCGATCAGGTGCGCGATTACCTGGAGCACGGCATCGTCCGCAACGCGGTGAATTTTCCCGATGTCGTCATGGCCCGTGAATCACCGTTCCGTGTTGCCATCGCGAACAGCAACGTTCCCAATATGCTGGGTCAGATTTCCACGACCATGGCGAACGCCGGTCTCAACATCCACAACATGATCAACAAGTCGAAGGGCGAGATGGCCTACACCCTGGTCGATTGCGATAGCGACGTACCCGCCTCTGCAATCGATGCGCTTGGGAATATTCGCGGCGTGTTGGCCGTACGGTATCTGCCCACGCACGGCGCGTAGCCCGGCGAACCGCGAGAGGAATTTATGGCCGCCGACGACCTTCCCGCGGACCAAATCGTTCAACATCGGGACGGCATCGATCGGATCGACCGTGAGATCGTGCGGCTCGTGTCGGAGCGCGCGGCGCATGCGCAGGCAATCGGCCACTTGAAAGGTGGAGGGGTTGCATACCGTCCGGAGCGTGAGGCGCAGGTGCTCGCTCAAGTGGCCGCGGCCAACCCCGGACCACTTTCGTCCGAGGCGGTCAAACGTGTTTTCGTTGAGATCATGTCCGCGTGTCGCGCGCTCGAGCAGACGATCCGGGTCGCCTATCTTGGACCGGCCGGAACGTTCAGCGAGATGGCGGTCGGACAACATTTCGGCCAGTCCGTCGAGAGCGAACCCTGCGCATCGATCGACGCGGTGTTTCGCTCCATTGAATGTGGCGGCATGCATTACGCGGTGGTTCCGGTGGAGAACTCGACCGAAGGCGCGATCGGACGCACGCTCGATCTGCTGCTCACCACCCCGTCTGTCGTGTGCGGCGAAGTGGTGGTACGCGTCCACCAGAATCTGATGGTGAAGGCGGGCGGGGCGGAGTCCATCGTCAAGGTCTACTCGCATGCCCAGTCGCTCGCGCAATGTCATGGCTGGCTCAATGCCAATCTGGCGCGCGCCGAACGCATCGCGGTTTCCAGCAACGCAGAAGCAGCGCGCGTCGCAGCGGGAGAACCCGGCGCAGCGGCTATCGGGCCCTCGATTGCCGCCGATCGATATAACCTCTCGATCCTTGCCGCGAAGATCGAAGACGATCCGCGCAACCGTACGCGCTTTCTGGTTTTGGGCCGTCAGAACACCGCACCAAGCGGCCGCGATCGCACGTCGCTCGTCATGTCCGCACCGAATCGCCCGGGCGCGGTGCATGCGCTGATCGCCCCGTTCGCCGCGCGCGGTGTGAGTTTGACCCGCATCGAGTCGAGACCTGCTCGCACCGGTCAGTGGGACTACCTCTTCTACATTGATATCGAGGGTCATGAGCAGGACGCAGCCGTCGGACAGGCGCTTGGTGAGCTGGCCAAGCTCGCGCCCTATCTCAAGATCCTCGGGTCGTATCCAACCGCTGCGATCTGACCAGCGCGGCATAGGGCGCAAAGCGTTTTCCGAGGAACACTCATGTCATCGAACGAGCTCCGTGATCTTTGTGAACAGTCGCCCGACTACGTTCGCTCGATCGCGCCCTACCAGCCCGGCAAGCCGATTTCCGAGCTCGCGCGCGAATACGGGCTCGACCCGTCCGCCATCGTCAAGCTTGCGTCGAACGAGAATCCGCTTGGACTCAGCCCCGCCGCGAAGATTGCACTCGAAAATGAGATCGCCGGCCTCGCGCGTTATCCGGACGGTGGCGCATTCGATTTGAAGGCGGCGCTCTGCAATCGCTATCGGGTCGCGCAGGAGAATATTGTTGTCGGCAACGGCTCGAACGATGTGCTGGAGCTTGCTGCCGCGGCCTTTCTCGCGCCAGGGCGTTCAGCGGTGTACTCGCAGCATGCCTTCGCGGTATATCCGCTCGCGACCAAGGCGCGCGGATCCCGAGGGATCGCGGTCCCCGCCATGCAATTCGGTCATGATCTCGATGCGATGGCCGCGGCGATTGCGCCCGACACCCGCATCGTGTTCATTGCGAATCCGAACAATCCCACGGGTACGTTCGCGCCCCACGCCGAGGTCGAACGGTTCCTCGCGAAAGTCCCGCGCAATGTGCTGGTCGTGCTCGATGAGGCCTACAACGAATATCTTCCGGAGGCGTTGCGCTTCGACACGGTGAAGTGGCTCGACCGCTTTCCGAACCTGGTGATCGTTCGAACCTTTTCGAAGGTCTATGGACTGGCCGGACTTCGCGTCGGATTCGGGCTCATGCACCCAGACGTTGCCGATCTTCTCAACCGGGTACGCCAGCCCTTCAACGTGAACAATCTCGCGCTCGCTGCCGCCGCGGCCGCATTGGAAGATCACGCGTTCATCCAGAAGAGCTTTCAACTCAATCGGGATGGGCTGAAGCAACTCGAAGCCGGCGCACGCAAGTTGGGCCTTGCATTCATTCCCTCGGTAGGCAATTTCATCACGATCGAATTCGCGCGCGTGCAAGGCAAACCGCAGGGCGGGGTGATTTTCGAGAAGTTGCTGCGGGCGGGCGTGATCGTGCGTCCGGTGGCGGGCTACGAGATGCCGGACCATCTTCGAGTGACGGTCGGGACGCCTGCGGAGAATGACCGGTTTCTGTCGGCGTTGTCGCAGGTGTTGGGCGCTTGAGGGGTTCTGGCTCAGTGTTGAAGAGAACGGATGCGGCGTGATCGAGCGGTTGGTCATCATCGGCGTTG
>JANMUI010000770.1:0-4507 GCA_031391405.1 Betaproteobacteria bacterium | reverse complement strand
GTCAGGAACGGGATGCAGACCGTGCGGAGCCGGCATGATGTGCCGGGGGATGTGGTCATCGAATCGCCAGTTCTCGAGCGCGACCAGAATATGCACGATCAGCTTCTTGCCCCTCGGCGGGGCGAGCGGCGGGCGTTCGGTGGACATCTGAAATGCAACGCGTGGATTCGAGCTGAACGCTGGAATCGCAGAGTTGTTGCCGGATCGATCGTTGGGCATAAGTGTTCTCCGTAAGGTCTCGACGTGGACGAGCAGGCCGTGCAAAGATCAGCGATTCTATTGCGTCCAGCGCGCGATATCGGGGTCGGACAACGTCCTATGAAACCACGCTCCGCCAACCTTACGGACGACGCCGTCATCGCGATAACGCGTCAATGGGTCGATCGGGCGGTCATCGGACTCAACCTTTGTCCGTTCGCCAAGGGCGTGCAGGCAAAGGGGCAAGTCCACTACGCGGTCAGCCGGGCGAAGCGCCCCGACGATTTGCTGGTCGATCTGATTCGCGAGTTGAAGGCGTTGGCTCATGCTGACCCGAACGATCGTGACGACACACTGCTCATCCACCCCTACGTGTTGTCCGACTTTCATGCGTTCCTCGCATTTCTCGACATCGCGGAAGCGACCCTTCACGATCTCAACCTCGAAGGCGTGATTCAGCTTGCGAGCTTTCATCCAGGCTACCAATTCGAGGGGACCGAACCGGACGACATTTCGAACTACACGAATCGCTCACCGTACCCGACGCTGCATCTGCTGCGCGAAGAGAGTATCGATCGTGCCGTTGCGGCGTTTCCTGAGGCCGCGGCCATCTTCGAGAGAAATATTGAAACGTTGCGGGTCCTCGGACGAGAGGGTTGGCGGCGGTTGGGCGTATCAGCGCAGGATGCGAACGAGCCCGCCGTCAGTCGTACTGCGCGGCCAGCCCCTCGAACGCCTCGCTCGGGGGCGCGCCGGCGATGACGCGCGCAAGCCGTGCGGCGAGACCTGCATCGAGCGCGAGCAACTTCGCGTGGTCCGCGCGCGCACGGTCGAGCTCGCCCCGTTGCACGAACAGCGTTCCGCGATAGACATACGCAACGCGAAGATCCGGCTTGAGTGCCAGAGCACGGTCGTAGTGCTGCAGTGCGCGATCGGCGTTGGCCCCGTGCTGTATCCGCAGACTGAAGGCGAGATTGTTGTGCGCTTCTGGAAACGCCTCGTGCAACGCGAGGGCCGCTTCGAATTTCTGCTGCGCAGCCGCGTAGTGCTTTTGCAACATGAGCTATACGCCATCGTTGTACAGGCCGACCGCGTGCTCTCGCTGGGAGCCCTTTGGAACGGGAAGGGGATCGCTCTCGATCGCCAGGGCCATCGCAAACGGGAGCAGGGTCAGCAGCACCATCCACTGCCGAAGGTTTCGCCGGATCATTTTGCGGCGGGTTTCGCATTCGCGAACGGATCGGCGAAGCGCGGATTCGTGATGAAGCGCTCGTCGGTGAGACTCTGCAGGAAGGCGAGCATGTCATCGAGCTCTGCTTTCGAAAGATCGAAGCCGACGATGAAGTTGCTCTTGTTGGAATTGTTCGCACCGACCCCTTTGTTCTCGCCGGTATGAATCGTGCGACCGCCGGCGGCGTAGTGTTGCAGCACTTCTTCCAGGGTCGCGATACTGCCATCGTGCATGTAAGGGGCGGTGAGCGCGATGTTGCGCAGCGTTGGCGTGCGGAACTTGCCCACGTCTTCCTCGCGTTGGCTGAACTCGGATAATCCCGGGCTCGTCTTCGGATAGCCACCGACGCTGTTGACGTTGTAGAGCGCGTTGTTGTGAAAACCGATCTCCGGGAACGCCAGCCGCGAATGCTGGACGTTGTCGGTGAAGGTGAAGCCCGCGTGGCAGTGGTAGCACTCGAATTTCTCGGAGAAAAACAATGCTTCGCCGCGCTTGGCCGATGCCGAAATCGCCTGGGGCTCACCGCCGTAGCGATAGCGATCGTAGGGCGCATCGAGTGAGATCAAGGTGCGTTGGAATGCGGCAATCGCTTTGGTAATCGTCGACAGCGAGATCTCACCCTTCGTCTCCGGAAACGCCTCGGCGAACATTGCGGGATAGCGCGCATCTCCTTTCAATCGTGCGAAGAGCTCCTGCTCGCGCCCGGCCATGCCCATCTCCACCGGATGCTCGCCGAACATCGGCATGAGCGCCTGCTGCTCGAGGCGCTTCAAGTTTGGATTGGCCCACGTGAGCACCGGTAGGTAGCCGACATTCGTCAGTGACATCGAGCCTCGCGTATGGCGTTCACCCGTGACGCCGACCGGCGTAGCGAGCCCATCGGTGAAGGCCTTCGCCTGTTGATGGCATGTTCCGCACGACATCGTGTTCTCGCGCGAAAGGCGCTTGTCGGAGAACAAATGCCGTCCTAACTCGACTTTCGCCTCGGACATCGGGTTGTCCGCCGGGGCGACCGGCGTGGGAGCCCACGACGGCGTTCGCCATTGAAAGCCCGCCTTCCCATCGGCCATCGATTCGAGTGTACCGAGCAGCGCGAAAGCAAGCGCTCCGGCAACCGCGCATGCAATGAAGACTCGTGAAATCATGGCATCCGGCGCACCGAGAAGAGCACCTGTTTTTGCGCAGGATGCTCATCGTAAGCGAGTCCGAGCCGCGGCATCACCTCGTTGCAATCCGCGTCCTTTGGAAACGCCATGCAGCCAGCCGGCGTTTTCGGCGTATTCGCGTCCAGGCGGGTTTGGGCAAGGAGGGTGCCGACGTCGACAGCGACCGTATCCCGTTGCGGATCGAATTTATCCAATGCGACCGTCACGCGATTCGGATTCGCGCATTGCGGCACTTCGGCCCCTCGCGCACCGCCCATGCAACCCGTGCTGCCGAGATGAAACGAAAAGGCCTGCGTCGGGGTGCCCGCCGCCTTGGCATCTCGCACCGGCGCCAAGTCCAGCTTTAGAAACTTGTAGCCCGCCTGCCAGCTCCAGAACATCGCGGTCAGGTTGAGTGGCGAGGGCGCGATAGTCGGATCGGAGTGATTCAACGATGGCGGTACACCGAGCGCAAACTGCAGGCCATGATAGCTGCCAGCGGGCGCGGTCCCGCGCACGACATTGCGTGTTCCCTGGGTGCCCATGTTGCACGACCCCGACCCATCCTCGAAATCAAGCAGGGCAAGGTCCTGGTGCTGCCACACGCCATCTTGTTCAAGCAGAAGCGGCACAGCCGTTCCATCTGCGCGAACCAGTTCAACCTTCGAGATGAACAATCGAAAATCGGCGATGGCAATAGTCGATTTCGACGTGCCAACGCCCGTGTAGCGCTCACCGCAAGCGAGCGGACGATCGCCGATGGTGGCGTGGAAGCGGATATCTATGCGTTCCTGCGCGATGACGGGCAGCGCCATTAGCACCGCGAATGCGGCGATTGCGTGGCGGATTCGGTTGGGTGCTTTCAAAGGGAAAGGGAAGGGTGAAGGGTGCACATCCTCTCCACCGTCACCGGGAGAGAGGGCAGAAAGACGGGGCTTACCCTAATGGTTACTTAAGCAGGATAGACGATTTGCTAGTCGCCCTCTCTTCGCTGATTGACCGTTCGCCCTGAGCCCGTCGAATGGTGAATGCCGGGGAATCCGTGAGCGGCCCATCGCGCGCCTTCGACAAGCCTGCGTTACCCTTCGACGGGCTCAGGGCGAACGGAGGCTTGAGCACTGACAGGGTTAAGTAAGTGCCATTCGGGGATCACCCTTCCCTCTTCACTGGCGTTGTTACATGCCGATCATCCGCTTCGCAGACGCGATCTCGGCACGCGGCGAATCGGCGTTCATCGTCTGATCGACGAGTCGCGCGGAGTAGTACGCTGCTTTTTTCATATCGCCCGATTTCTGTGCCGCCTGCGCCGCGCCGGCCCATGTCCGATAGCGGTTCGGCTCCTTATCGATCACCTTTTCGAATTCGGCGAGTGCATCAGCGGGCTTGCCGAACTCGAGGATCGCTTGTGCCATCACTTCGCGGGCGGGCATTAGCAGCCCGGGTGTCACCACATGCTTCTGAGTCGCATCCTCGCGATCAACCGCCTTGCGAAGCACGTCGATGCCTTCCGTATGCTTGCCTTCGGCACACAGCGCAAGCCCACGAACCTGTTCGGCCTGAATGTCGACCTGCTCCACCCAATACGCAAGCTTCATGCTGCTCAAGGAATCGCGCAACGCCTGGAGCCGTTGCACTTCCTTATGCGCGCCTTGCGAATCGCCGCTCTTGGCCGCGCCAATGCCGCGCCCGAACGCATTGATGGCTTCAGCTTGCGGGTACTTCTTCCAGGCATAAGCATCCGCTGCCGGTTCAAGCGGCAACTGCGCAGCCGATTTCCAGTCGCCGCGCTCGATTGCATAGCGCGCTGGTATCGCCGCGTATGCATAGGCGGCAGCGAAGTGATCGATAAGCTTGCGCTTCTTCGACCCTTCATAGACTTCGCGCGCGGCGCGATCTTGCCCGAGCTGAAGGTGTGCGTAGGCCATGTAGTCGT
>JANMUI010000759.1:0-16035 GCA_031391405.1 Betaproteobacteria bacterium | reverse complement strand
ATCTCGCCACGCCCCGCTTGCGCGGTCTGCCTTACGCCGCGGTCTGATTCCAGCGCGTGCGCGCTGCGCGGATTTCCGGCTCCTTGTGGAACGCACCGTCCTTCATGATCGCGAGCAGCTTGGTGCGATCTTGCAGGATCGAGATGTTCGCAAGAGGGTCGCCGTCGACCAACAGAAGGTCGGCGAGATAGCCGTCCTTGATTTCGCCCAGCTCACCGCCCCGCATCATTATCTGGCCGCCCCAGCGGGTGCAGGAGATCAGTACTTCCATCGGGGTCATGCCAAGATACTTGACGAAGTACTCGAGGTCCTTCGCGTTCTCGCCGTGCGGTGCCCAGGCAAAGCCGTAGTCGCCGCCAGGCAGCACCCGGATGCCGCGCTTCAGCATCGCCTTCATGCTGTTGACGGCGGCTTCGAGCTCACGCTCATAGCCCATGTTCTTCGCTATTTGGGGCGTGATGCCGACCACGTCGCCTTCGTTGAGGAGGCGAATCATGACCGATATGCCCGGTGCGACGAACACCTGATCGCGCTTGGCCTCGAGCATGTCGAGCGCCTCGTTGTCGGTAAAGCTCGCGTGATAGATCACGTCGATACCGTGACGCACGCTTTGTTTGATCGATGCGCAGGAGCGGGCATGCGAGGACAGCCGCTTGCCGCGAACCTTGGTCTCCTTCACGGCGATGGCGACTTCCTCGTCGCTCATCCAGGTGGTGAGCGCATCGGCACCGGGCACGAGATTGTCGCCCGAGAGATTGAGCTTGATCGAATCCACGCCGTACTTCAGGTACATGCGGACCGCTTTCCGCATTTCCTCCGGGCCGTCGACCACCTTGCCGAAGGACATCTCCTGAAACGGCAAATGCGGCAGCATGTCGTCCCCGAGAGATCCGGTCACCGTGATCTCCTGGCTCGCGGCCAGATAGCGTGGCCCTGGGATCTGCCCCGAATTGATCGCATCACGGATCACGACATCAAGCCGCGGCTTGGGCGTCGCCGCGCCGACGCAGGAGGTCCAACCGTGGTCGAGATAGAGCTTGGCGACCTGTGCGGTCCAAAGCGTGTGCTCCTCGGGCGGCATCTTCTGGATCGCATCGAGCGTCTTCGAGTTGGTCCAGCCGAAGTGCGTGTGCGCTTCGACCATCCCCGGCATCAACGTTGCGCCCGCGCCATCGATGACAGTGACACCGGCCACCGGCAGCGCTCGTGAGCCGCGCGCCACGCGCAGAATGCGGTTTCCCTGGACGAGCACCTCGCCCGCGTAGGGCTGGGCACCGGTCCCGTCGATGATGCGTACATTGGTGAAGAGCACGTTGGCCATGGCGATCTCCTTGTATCTGGGCCGTCACTCACAACGAGAGGCATTCCTCTCGCAAAATTTCAGGTCGTCTCACCGGGTCCGATTGGCGTCATAGAAGCGCCGCAGCAGGTCGTTACATTCCGCCGGTTTTTCGATTGTCGCCCAATGTCCGCAACCGCGCAGGATCTCGAGGCGGCAACCCTGCAGCCGATCGCCGATCTGGCGAACGCTGCCGGCCGGGGCGATCGAATCCTCATCGCCGGTGACCAGCAAGGTCGGACAGGTGATTCTTGAGAGATCGGCACTCTGCGCGTATGCCAGCGCGGCACAGGTGCGTGCGTAGCCGTCCGGCGTCTGGCGCATCAATAGCTCACGCACCAGCGCGACGGTAACGGGTCGCTGCGACTTCGTCTCCGCCGAGAGCGCGCCTTGCGCGAGCGCGGTCGCGATTTCCTGCAAGCCAACTTCCCCCTCAGCGCGCGCCTTATCCCCGCGAGCGCGAATGCCGGGGCGCATCGAATCGGTCGGGGCGAGCAACGGGCCGAACAAAGCGAGCGTTCGCACGAGCTTCGGCGCGGCGACAGCGAGATGGAATGCCACGATCGCACCAAGCGAGTGACCAACCACATGCGCACGTTCCACTGCCGATTCGGTCGTGACCCGCAGCATCGCCTCCACGAACCGCTCAATTGACAGCGGTCCCTCGACCCGCGCCGAGCGCGCCGAGCCGGGCAGGTCGGGACGCAGTGTCCGATGGCGCGAAAATGTCGGCAAGACCGGCGACCACACGTTGGACGAGCCACCGAGGCCATGGATCATCAGCACGGCGTCACCCTCGCCGTCGATCTCCACCGCCATGCGGTCTATGAAGCGGGTTACCACGGGGCTCAGTCCGGCCGCCGCCCGAAATACGCATCGTCCAGCAGCTTGCGAATCGCGCTCCGTTCGATGGGTCGTGGGTTCCAGTACGGCGACTGCGTCGCGAGGTCCGCGGCGCGATCCAACTCCGATTCCTTCATGCCCAAGTCTTTCAAGGCAACCGGCGCCCCAAGCGACTTCGCGAGATCGAAAAGCCCTTGCGCCGCATTGGCACACCCGAGCGCTCGCGCGGCGCGCTTCATCGCATCAGGCGCGGCGTGTGCGTTGTACGCGGTTGCGTGGGGAAGCACGATCGTATGCGTTTCAGCATGCGGCAGATTCCAAGTGCCGCCCAACGTGTGGCAAAGCTTGTGATGGAGCGCCATGCCGACTGAACCGAGCGCGGTGCCGCAGAGCCATGCCCCATAGAGGCAGTTGGCGCGCGCTTCCGCGTTCGAAGGATCTTTTACGACAATGGGCAGGCCCAGCGCCAACCCACGAACGCCCTCCTCGGCGATTAACGACATGATCGGATTTGCGTCCTGCGCATACAACGCCTCGATGGCATGGGCGATCGCGTTCATCCCGCTCGTTGCCGAAAGCTTCGAAGGCAGTGATAGTGTGAGATTGGGATCGTAGATCACCACTTTCGGCAGCACTCGCGCGTCCTTGCCGGTCTTCTTGAGGCCACCTTCGGTGATGCCCCAGATCGGCGTCACTTCCGATCCTGCATAGGTGGTCGGAATCGCGATGATCGGCAGTGATGATTCGAGCGCGATGGCCTTGCCAAGACCGGTCGTTGAGCCACCACCGATGGTCACCGCGCAGTCGGCGCGAAGATGCGTCGCAAGTGCCCGCGCTTCCCGCGCGATCTCGATCGGAACATGCATGACCGCTTTGTCGAAGACGCCGGCACAGCGGTCGCCGAGGCGGGCCGCAATGGCAGCGGCGTCGGATTTCTGGTCGGGGGTCGATAGCACCAACGCCCGCTTTGCGCCGAGCCGATCGATCTCGGGGACGAGTTGATCGAGCGACCCCGCGCCAAAGACGACGCGGTAGGGGAGGCCGTTGAATGTGAAGGGGGAAATGGACATTGGGTAGCGCACCTCTATTGGGGATCGCTTGTGTGCTCGAGTCGATGGGCCTCGAAGTTGTCCGCCTACGAACGATACTGCCCGTACACGCAACCCGGGATACGCGAATAGTAGCGTCTTGCGAACGTCTTCATCTAACCTGCTCATGGTTGCGCGAAGCAACGGCGGAGCGTCGCATAGCCCGCAGGCGCGGACGCTCTTCTGCGCGCGTTTTGGCTAAACTGCTTGAACCTCGCGGGGAGCACAAAGATGGCAGCAGGCGGCGTTGCCGCGCAGACTTCGATCGAAGGCCTGCGCCGGATCAGATTGCTTCAGGGCCTATCGGATGCCGAGCTCGCTCGCATTGCGAGTGTTTGCGTGTGGTCACGCCATCGCGCTGCCCCGGATGTCCAAATCATTTCCCACGAAGCCGGCGACCAAGACGTGTACTTCGTCGTTTCCGGTCGAGTCCGCGTGGGCGTGTTCACGCAGGATTTCGAGCGTCAGATCACCTTTCGCAACTTGCCCGCCGGAGAGTACTTCGGCGAGCTCGCGGCAATCGACGGGGCGCCGCGCTCGGCCAATATTTCCGCTGTGGAGGAAACTGTGCTCGCGCGGATCACCGGTCGCGACTTCATGCGGCTCGTCGATGAGCATGCGAAAGTACGAGGCAATCTCTTGCGGGGCCTCGTCCACTCGATTCGCGACCTCTCGGATCGGGTGTACAAGTTGAGCACGCTGGGCGTACGCAATCGGCTCTACGCCGAGATTCTGCGCCTCGCCAACGAAGCGGGCGTTGCGAACGACAACACCGCACGCATCGACCCGCTGCCCAAGCAAGACGAGATCGCCAGTCAGATCAGCACGTCGCGCTTCCAAGTATCGCGCGAGCTCGCGCACATGGAATCGGCGGGGCTCGTCAAGAGCGAGGGACGTGCGCTCAGCGTGCTCGACGTGAACCGCATCAGAGAAGAGGTGGAGCACCCGGGTGAAGTGATACGGCGCCCACCTCCAAGCAAAGCGTAGACGCCGTTCAAGATCGAACGATTTCGGTGGCCGGCATTACGGTGTCCGTGGCGTCCGAGGTTGCCTGCGCAGAAACGGGGCCGGGCATGATCAAGGTGGCCAACGCGTCGCGTGCCAGTGCGAATGCGCTACCCACGCTCGGCTCGCACATGCGGGAATCTGCCAAGACGCGACAGATCTGGTCCGGGGCAAAGTCTTGAATAGGCGGCGCGGACGGTATGGGGTGCGCACCGAAATGCAGACTGCACACAATCGCGACCGAATCAGGGACGCCGCGATTGCGAGGCAAGTCGAGCGCTCGTTCGGCCACGATCGAAGGACAGGCTTTGCTATTTGCTGGCGCCTCTTCTTCGGCGAGGCGCGCCTCTGCTGCATGAACGCAAGCGGCGCTTCCGAATACCAGCTTTGCCAAGACTTGGAGTGTTCCTTTATGGTTCATTGTTTCCCCGTTTCAATTTTTGGCTTGCAGACATTCTGGTGTTGATGCCGAGCGGCCGAATCCTCCCGCTCCTAGCCCCTACTTCTTGAACGATTGATTCGAGCGCGCCCGTGCGAAGGATTCTCTAAGGATGGAAAGCGCCGAGTGTTGCGCGCACGCACACTTGGATGACGATTGCGGCCAGAGCAGTCGTTGGCGGTTGGGAACGTGAGCAAGCGCCGGCAAGTGAGCAGCAGCGGCGGACAACTCGCATTTAGTGGAACAACTCATCGCTTGACCGGAGCGTGGCGGACTTTCGCAGACGCGCCAGCTCTGCATCGACATTTGTGGATGCTCTCGGTCGGGTTGGCACGGCGTTCCTCAGTTCGTTATGGACGGGTCGGACGCCTTTTCCCCAATGCGGGCACACCCTCGCCCCGGATGGAAACGCAAATACATATTCGAACGTCCGATCCACGGATGGGGCCTGCGGGCGAGCCGCTAGGCACACTCCCGACAACAGATCGAAGCTATACTCTTACCGGTTGTCCTGAGAAATTCTGGGCCTGCCTTCCGCGGCAGATAACCCAAACTGAAGACGCGAAGCCGGCGCTTGTCGAGACAGTCCCAACTTCTGAAAGCGACCTCGAGATTTCCGCATTTCGGTTTGCAGCTTCGATGATCGGATCGGGCATGAGTGAACACTCCTAGGCAAATCAACGTGCCGTCGCCCGAACACCCATTGGGGTCTCGCTCGTTCGTCGAGCCCGAACGCAAGCAAGCGACCGTATTGTTCGCTGACATCAAGGATTCTATGCAATTGGCGGCACGCGATCCCGAAGTCGCGATGCAGCTGCTTGTCCCAGTGCAGGAATTGATGATCGGAGCAGTCGAGCAGTACGGCGGGACCGTCATTGACGTCATGGGTGACGGCATAATGGCCATTTTCGGCGCTCCGCGCGGTTACGAAGACCATGCAATGCGCGCTTGCAGCGCGGCTCTGGCAATGCAGGATACGATTCGCGAGTACGCTAGAATAACACCCGTAGACAAGGTTCCAGCGATCAAAGCGCGCGTCGGCGTAAGTTCCGGTGAAGTTGTCGTGGGCGAAATCCGTGGTAGCTCCCGTGCCGACTACTCCGCGGTCGGACTGCCTGCACATTTAGCGGCGCGATTGGAGCAATTGGCTCCGCCCGACGGCATTCTCGTAGGTCCCGAAACCTTCCGCCTGGTTGAACATCTAGTTCAAGTTCGTTCGCTCGGCCCCACCCCAATCAAAGGGCTTCCTCATCCAGTCGAGCTTTTTGAGCTACTTGGCGTCTGGCCATCGCGAACGCGTTGGCGGGCGCGAGCGATGCGCGGGCTCACCCCACTCATGGGTCGCGCAGTCGAAACCAAGCTCATGCGCGACTCGCTGGAAAAGACCGAGAACGAACACGGACAATTCGTCGCACTGGTCGGCGACCCTGGGGTCGGTAAGTCGCGCATGGCATGGGAATGTTCGAAGATAGGCCGCGACCGTGGCTGGCTCGTTCTCGAAACGGCAGCAGTTCCTCACGTGCGAACGGTCTTCCGCCCCATGGCCGATCTCTTACGAAATTACTTCGAAGTGGATGATCGAGCGGACACGCTAGCACGCACCGCTGCGATCATGGAACGATTGCGGAGGCTTGATCCTGCCCTTGAAGCACATTCGCCAGCGTTATTGGACCTCATGGGCCTTCCATTCGATAGCGTTGAATGGCGGAACATCGAGCCTGCCCAACGCAAGGCGCGGACAATGGAAGCACTTCAAGAACTCCTCCGTCTGGAGAGCCGCAGGCGCCCTGTTCTCGTGGTGGTAGAAGACCTTCACTGGATCGATACACCCAGCCAAGAATTGATTGAGGGCGTGGCGCAAATCCTCCCTAGCGCTTCGATTCTGCTGCTCGTGACGTATCGCAGGGACTACCTCAACGCGTGGAAAGGCACAAAGCTGCCGTCCGAAATCAGTATCGAACCGTTGCCCGAATTCCTCGCAGAGGCAATGCTCGACGCACTCCTCGGAACCGAGCCTCGGCTCGGCTCGATCAAGCAAGCCCTCATTGCGAAGGCGGAAGGGAATCCTTTTTTTCTCGAGGAATGCGTGAATGGACTCATTGCTTCCAAGGTGATTGTAGGTGGGGATGGGGCGTACCGTCCCGAGCGAGACCTTGCCGATTTCCAACTTCCTACTTCAGTGCACGCACTTTTGGCTGCCAGGATCGATCGGTTGGATTTTCAGGAAAAGCGGCTTCTGCAAACGATTGCGGTTGCCGGAAGGCACGTGCCGGTCTGGTTGATTCGAGCGATTACGGAACTCCCCGAACTTGAATTGCAACAGTACCTGGGCAAGCTTCAGAGTGCCTCGTTTCTGTTCGAGAACGCCGCCTTCGCGGACCGGGAGTACGCTTTCGTGCACGCCCTCATTCAAGAGGTCGCGTATCGTAGTCTCGTGACCGGGCGACGACGCTTTGTCCATCGCAAGATCGTGGAGGCGATGGAAGTTCACTACGGCGAACGCGGCTCGGAATTCGCTGAACTCCTCGGTCACCACGCGTTTCGCGGGGAGCATTGGGGCTTGGCAGTCCAGTACCTTCGCGTATCTGGATTGAGGGCAATGAATCGTTCCGAGTACTCGATCGCTTTGGATTATCTTAAAGAAGCACTTGCTGCGGCGAGCCACTTGCAAAGTGACCAATCGAGGCTCACGCTACAGGTAGATATTCGATTCGATCTTAGGAACGTGCTGTGGGCAGTTGGCCGCCTCGTGGACGGAATCGATGTTCTGGACCAAGCGGAGCCTTTCGCCGTGTCGTTGAACGATCCGCGTCGCTTGGCGAGGCTCGCTGCCCACAGAACCAGCAACTATTTCGTTCTTGGCGAGAACGAGCATGCATCGCAATTTGCAGAAGCAGCATCTTCGCAATCGAGAGGCGTCAACGATCCGGCCCTAGTTATCGACATAAGGTTGTTTCGAGGCGTTCTCCACAACTCCCTTGGCGAATTCGATATCGCGCTCGAGAATCTCGACTCGATCATCGCGCTACTGGACCAGAGTCAGCGAAGTTCCTCGTTCTCCAATTTCTACGAAGTGCATGCGCACGCTTGGCGGGTATGGTGTCTTGCGGAACTTGGACGCTTTGCCGAGGCATCAGCGGCAGCCGAACATGCCGCGCGAGTCGCTAAGGATTCTCGCAATTCACATCACAGGGTCACCGCTTATTGGGCCGCAGGCTATCTTGATCGACTTCGTGGCCGGACCGCAGCGGCGCTCATATCATTCGAGCGTGCCAATGTGCTGTGCCAAACCCTAGGCATCCACTTATGGCTGCGGCCCAGCACTGCCATGCTCGGTGAGGCCCTCGTTAAGGTCGATCGAGTGGAAGAAGGAACTGAGCTCCTCTTAAAGGCCACCCAACCGTCAGAGAACAACATAGCGGCGGCACTCTGGGAAGTCGCACTCGCGGATGCGTATTTGAGAGCACGCCAGTCCGGTCGAGCCTACGAACTCTCTTGTCGAACCACGGACGCGGCGATGCGGCGGAAAGAGCTTGGGTTTGCGGCTTATAGTTTGCGCGTGCAAGGGTCAGCCGCAGCCGCCATGGGTCGCAGCGACGAAGGCGAGAAGCTCATCCGCGATGCCCTGGTGCTCGCCAGCGAGCGCCGAATGCTCCCACTCATGGTTCTTTGCCACTGTGCCCTCGAGGGGATCATCTCAAAAGGCCACGAGCACATGGCAATTGCGTGCAAGCTCTGCGACGAGATGGGTATCGACGTTAGGGCGATCAGTGGATCCGGGTTGCACGGCTTGGATTAACTCGCGGCGAACCAGGAAACAGCCAATGACCATGGAGGTATTTCCAGATGGCATCTCGGTTCGGGAAATACAGGTAGAAATCGGCAAGGGAACTGGAAGCGCGCGGCGGGTCCCGTTGCAGATTCCGCAACGGTATTACGACTGGTCTTTGCTGCTAGCTCACTTCCTTGCACCGACAGATGCCGTCCAGACATTGATTCCCGACGATCGCCTCGTCCCGGTGGAGTACGTGCCCGGGACCTCCGTGGTCACGCTGGCGGCCTTTGAATATCGCAAGCCGGCGACGCTGGCACCTTATGACGAGTTCGCGATCGCTGTGCCGGTTCAATTTCTGCCGGCCAAGAGAGTTTCTTTCGTCGCTCTGTTTCGGCCCGATGAGTCGGGTCTTGGGTTTTGGGTACATCGGTTGCCGGTTACTACGGAAGAGTCGCGCATTGCCGGCGTCAATGTTTGGGGGCTTCCCAAGGTCATCTCGGAAATCAATTTCAAGAACTTGGGTTGGGCGCGCCGAGCAACCCTGATCGAGGACGGCAAGCGCGTAATCACATTACAGTCGGCTACCGGCACAACGCGACCGATCGCCCAGCAGTTCACTACCTTCTCGCTGCTCAACGGTGAGTTAGTGAGTGCGCGGGTCGAAGCGCTCGGCGAGTTTCACGCCTGGGATACCCCGGGGCAAGCTTGGTTCGAACTAGGGGAGCACCCGGTGGCAGATCACCTGCGGTCGCTGAAGATCCGCAACTTCGCAATTGGTGGCTTATCCGGTCAGAACCTCAAGGGGCGTCTCCACGCACCTGTACGAGCGGTGACTCGATGAATCAGAGGGAATGGCTGAGCCACATCTAACCTAAGCAACTTCAATCACGATGAGTGCACGAAGATAGGCAATCCCCGGCGCTACGACCAATCCGGTATGGACCCCACTCGAACAGCTGCTGGGAATGTTGATCGTCGCGGTAACCTCGATCTGTTTTCCCGGTTCAAGTGTCACACCGTGGACCGAGAATACGACATGCTCCGCCGGAATCCGCCCCCCATTCGGACCTAGCAGCTCGGTGCACATGGGTGCAAATCGTTTGGGCGTCGCCTCATCGTTTCGCACCTTGAACATCACGCGTGCCTTCTGACCTGGCTTCGTAGCCTCTGAACACCTGATCTCCGGGACCGTATCGGATTCGTCTGATTTCGCGATGACCCGCGAAGCAGGCGTCTGGTCCAATATCCGCGGCATTGCTCCAGCCACCACATCGATCAGGTCATGAAGGTCTCGCAATAGCGCCTCGTCACGCACTCGCCCCGGACCAATACTCGCGACCTCGGCCCTTTCACCTTCGATGCTTCGCGCCGCCAAGACGCCCGTCGCGGTCTCTTCATCCAGGATGGATGCCGCCATGCCCAAGAGCTTCGCGGCCTCTTCGATCGCGTCTTCTCCGGGCGGCTTCTCCGAAATGCGATTCAGTCGGCCAGCCACCGAACCTGTCTCGAAGATTTCTGGGATCGATCCAGGCCGACGCGAAGTAGATGGTGAGCCGAACCTCGACTGGATGGCTACACCTCTCCCCGCCTGCGCAGTCGTCGCGGGAGGATCCGCGGGAGCAGGTTCAATTGGCTTTCGTCGATAGTAAGTCACGTTCCCGCCTCCCGGATCTCAAAGATCTCGCGACACCATATAGCGGATGACATTGTGAATGAAGTTCTTATGTTCCGAATCCGGAACATCACCGAATGCTCTCAAGAATTCGTAATGCGTGGCACCGCCAAAATAGCGTGCGGCCGATCGCGCATAGTCGATGCTCCCGACCTCTTGCATCGTTTGGAGAATCCATTGGGCCTCCACGGCCGGACGCTCTGAGCGCGTCATTCCGAGAAAGCCCTTGATGCGCTTGACATGCTGCGGCTCCGCGCTGCGAAGCAAATGGATGAGCATCAACGTACGCTTGCCTTCCATCAGATCACCGCCGATTTCCTTCCCATACTTCGAGCGATCGCCCACCAGATTGAGAAGGTCGTCCTGAATCTGGAATGCTGTGCCGAGATAACACCCGAATCGGTTGAATCGATGGAGATCGACTCGATCGTGCGTCCCGATCAAGGCGCCGATGCGGCATGGGTGGATAAAGCTGTACCAGCACGTTTTCTTCTGGACCATCCGTAGATAGTCAGCGTCACGAAGGTCGCACCGGTTATCGCGAATCCATCCGAGTTCCAGCGCTTGTCCCTCCAGCGACTGGATCATCATGTGGTCAATCTCCTCGGTGACGCGCCCACTCAATCGCCGACCCAATAGGCTGGCGTTTCCGCCGAGAATCTTCAGACTCAAGGCTGTGACCATGTCCCCGGCGTTGACCGCGAGCGGAACGCCGTGTTCGGCGTGCATGGTCGGCTGACCGCGCCGCAGCTCGCTTTCATCCTCGACGTCATCGTGAATCAGGAAAGCGTTGTGCAACATCTCCATGGCGACCGCGGAACTCTCGGCAAGGTCTCTTCGTCCGCCAAACGCCTCGCAGGTGGCAATGCAAAGTGCGGGTCGAATGCTCTTGCCGCTGCGCGACAAGTGCGATTCGATTGGGCCGTAAAGATAACGGCGCGGTTCGCGCTTCGGGATAGCCGCCAGCAGGCGCTCGACCGTCAGCGCACGGTAGCCAGCGAGCTGCTTGTCGAACGCGCTGAGCCACTCGGTGCCGGTCGTAGCCGTCGCCATTACGGCCTATCAGGGAATGATGCGCACGCGGCCCGAAGCAGGCCTGACCGTGCTCGGCATGGAACCCAGGCTCTGGGAGCTCGACAGCAGTTGCGCCTCTGCAACTCTCAACGTGAGTTGCTGAACGATTCTTTCAAGCAGAATTCGGGCGCTGCCATTCTTCGAAGAAGCGACCTGCGTCGACTCGCCTTGGGCGGGCGAGTCTGCGAAGTGACTTGTGATGCCTTCAATTCCCCCGGGAGACGATCCGCCCGTTCGATACTGTCCAAGCGCTTTTTCGACTTTGTCGGCAATGGTCTGCACGGCATCCAAGGCGGCAAGTCCAACATCAATCGCCGAATCGTCCCACGGCAGCCCACGCTCGAATCGAAGTCGATCGATCGCTCGCCATGGCGCAAAGAGCTCAGGTTCGTGCAGCGCCCAGATCTGGCAACGCGGGTGCTGGGGAGCGTAAGCGTCCAAGATCCCGTTGACTGCGCGGCGGGCGGCTTCATTCGCCCCTTCCATCGTCGCCAGATCCGTATGCGTACGCACATAGTCTGCCGCCAGAAACATATTCGGGATGCGCGTGCAAGCTTCCGGTCGCAACCGCCACGTGTTCACGAGATTCACCAGCAAAGGCTCTTCGTTCAGGTCGGGACCATTCGAACGCAAGGTTAGGGACGGATCGAGAGACCACTTATGAAGGTTGTCGTCCTTCAACACGACCGAGCCAGACACGTTGAAGCTGAGCTTGAGCTGCTCCCACACTTCCCGCATGACTTCCTCGGGCGTGCAGTCTTTGGCCGCCTTACCGTTGAGCCCGGGGCGTTCCCAATCGGAAATGTCGACCGAAATCACGCCTCTCGCTTGGCCGTCGCCGTAGTCGCTCCAGTCGAAATCCTTCCAGAATTGGGCCTGCGATATAGACGTAATGGCCCATGGCGAATCCACGTGAATGACGTGGCCGTGAACGAGCTTTACATCTTCGCGAAGGTACAGCTGGATGCCATTCATCCATTCGGTGATGTCATCGAGCTCAGACAAATTATCCAATGCGGGCTCCGCATCGATCATCGCGGGCGTAATGAGATCGATGATGTCTTCAACCGGAACAGCGAAGATGTACGCGTCCCCGGTCACCTTCACGGCACCACTGGGCCGCGCGATCGTGACACCTTGAATACGCCCATCGGCGAACGCAACAGCGGTGGCCTTTGCGTTGCGCTCGTAGCGCACGCCACGCGCGGCGAGATACTCGACCCAAGGATTGATCCAGACATCGTTGGTCGGGCCGTTCAATACACGATCCGTGCTCGGCCCGGGTGTAATGATGTCGAACTGCAGTTGCACGAACATGTCGCCGACCGTCTTCGTACTGGCTCGGTTGGCCTTTGCCGCGACCAGCGATCGCGTGAAACCGTGACCAAGCAGCGCTTGATAGGCGGGCGACCGTTCCTCCGCGCCGATGAAGTCCCACCAACCAATCTGCTCATACTCGGTCATGCGGCGCTCACGGCAGGACGTCACAATTCGCCACACGCGGGAGGCGAAAAAAGCGATGTCGTCGTGGCTCAGTCCGAGGTCGCCGTCCAGAATTTGCGGGATGTCCTTGAGAACAATCTTGATGTCCCCGAAATTGCGGGGATAGCGCGTAGGCAGATCGATCGCTTCTGCGCCAAATCGGGTCAGACGAATTCGAGTGGTATCGACCAAGTTGTCCGCCACGCATCGACCTTGACCAAGAGGTATGCGCCGCATCGTGTCGATGACGTGGCGATAGAAGCGTGGGAAGAAGCGAAAGCCATGTTCGCCCGGCAAAGGCTTTCGCATTCCGCGTGGGCCCGCAGTAGCGGTTCCGGGGACCGGAGTGCTGCGCGATTTTCCGCCGGGGATACCAAGTCGCTCGTAGACCTCGACCTCAAAGCCACGCTCGATCAACTCGTGCGCAGCGCTGAGGCCGGCGATGCCGCCGCCTAGGATGATGACCCGTGGCTTCACTATAGGCTAGGCAGCCAAATGAAAGGTGTAAGCCGCTCCTTTCACTGGCGCTGTGCTGCGGTCAAATTCCTTGATACGAAGAATGAATCGTTCATAAACGCGGAACAGGAACTTGGCGTCTTCAGTGATTTGAAGAAACTGTGCTTTTGGAGGAGTGGCGACGACGAGGTCCACGACCTCGCTCGCAAGAGAAACGACGACGCCATGGCGCTCCGGTATTTGCCCAGATCGAAGCAGTGGCCCTCCCAACATAGCCTTAATGCGATCAGACGGGAGAACAAGTGAGGATTCTGTTGACGCCTGCACAGCTTGAAAGAGCTTAGTGTCGAGTAAACAGGCGTAGGGACCCGGATGTCCTAAGGATTCAAGCCTGCCAATAGCCCCGCTAACCTTCTCGACTATCGCTGCACCGTTTGCACTGGTTGTTCGCCCCCTAGGTATCTCAGCTCCTCGAGGATGCTGAGTGTCTTTGGCTAGAGGTCGCTCCTTTATCTTGTTCTCGCCTGCTTCATCGATTTCTGCCTCCGGTTTACCTGCAGTTTTGGCGGCTGCCATCGCTATTTTGGCGTCTTCGTCGACATGCTCTACGGTTAACTCCCCGTACTCAATCAAACCCCACGTGTCTTCTAAGCCTCCAGAAACCTTGACTTCGATTGGAACGTTTCTGCCGTTTCCGAATGGAAAGCCAACTCCACCGGTATTCGCCTTGTAACCTGAGAAGACGATGAAGTCCTCCGCTTGGGCAAGCAAACTCGCCGCCCTCTTGAATGAGAACTGTGCCACTGATAGCCCAGGGTCCGAGACTTGCTGATTCGAAAGCGCGACATGAACCGACAGGCCGAAAAGCGGAAGTGTCCTTATGTCACTGACACTGACCCGAGGATCAGACTTGGAGCGAGCCGACAACCTTTCGGCACGAACCGCTTCAGCGCTTGGGTTCTCCGGCTCAAAACACGGCAGAAACGCCCCAGCCACGCTCGCTCGCGTGAACGCTTCCGTAACGGCGTTCTGGACTTTCGTCCATTGCTCTTCATTCCAGGGTAGCTGGGAACCAGCTTGGTCCATTCGTCACTCCCTTTCGTTTCTTGCTCGTGGTGACTCGCGAACCGCACGGAGCCGGGTCAGCGTTCTGTTCGACTAAGCCCCAGAACCCGCGCGAGCGCAATTACCCATTGGTCGTAGAAGCTCGATATCGCGCCACCGACCGGCGCATTCGACTGACCAGCCAATGATGATCATCACCGCCGTATTCGGTCAAGCGATCGTCTCGGCTAACCCGCCCTCACAAGTGCGCAAACGCAACTCCCTCTGAAGCCGTAAGCGAGATCATATATGCGCTTGCCGAGTTGGTCCCACCAAGGCCCCTTCTATGAAATCGCACCACCATCGACGGTGTAGACACCTCCGTTTATGTAAGACGCGTCCGCACTGCAAAGATAGGCGACGAGGCCGGCGACTTCTTCGGGCTTGCCATATCGGGCCATCGGGATCTGACGTACGAACTGTTCGTGCGCGGCCTTCGGGTTCTGGGGATTGAAACCGCGGTCCAGCTGCTCGCCCATCCGTGTCTCGATCGGTGCGGGACATACGACGTTGACGCGTACGCCGTTACATGCGAGCTCGATCGCTGCTGTGCGAGTCATTCCAATGACCGCGTGTTTGCTGGCCGTGTAAGCCAACAGGCCTGGCCCCCAGCGCCCCCTGTTATCACTATCACTTTCCCTTGGAATCGGCACTGCATCGGGAGTTCCCCCCGGAACCCAATCGAGCTGGCTTCGATTGTGAATGCTAACGTCAGATTGACCCCCGGTGGTTGCGCAGCGTTCAATTCGAGCTCCGCACATCCTCCACCATCTTCTCCAGCCTCTTTACATCGCTAACGACCAGCGCGCTGCCGTCTCGGTCGAGAAGACCTTGTTTCGTCAACGCCGATAACTCGCGCGTCACCTGCTCGCGGTACGTGCTTACCTGACTCGCGATATCGGTATGCTTTGGCGCGGGATCAATCCTGGCGACGTTTTTCTCTACACCGGCAAGTCGCGCAAGACGAAGGATCTCCGCGTGCACACGGTTTTGAACGCCCAAGGTGCTCAAGTCGTACACGCGGTCGGAGAGATCGCGAACCAAGCCCACCAGCCGCAGGATCACGCATTCGGCGACGTTTGGATACTTGAAAATGAGGGCGCGAAATTCTTCGGGCGGCATCAAAGCGATGAGCGTGTCTTCGGTCGCCACGATATCGGCAGAGCGTGGAAGCCCGTCGAGTGCCGCAAGATCCCCGATCCACTCCCCTGCGCCGACTTCGCGAAACGCGGTTAGGCGGCCTCCCGGGGAAAGCACCCGCACCCGCACCTTCCCGCCGACGATCAGATAGACGTCGCGATCGGTCGCCTCTTTAGCGATAACAAGCTGGTCCGGCGCGAACCTTCGCCAGGTACATCGCCTCGACACGGCTTCGAGAACGTCGTCCGGCAATCCGGTGAATAGCTTGATTCCCCGCAGTCCGAGGAGGGACGGTTGAATCTTCGCTTCTCGGGTCATCGCCTGGTGATCTGGGAACTGCGGTTTGGGCCATTGGTGAATTGCGCTTCTATCATTTTCCCGAAGGGCGTGCATGCCTCGGCCAGGTGGTTCAGCGAGCGACAGCATCAATGCCGCAGGAGGCGGTGCGCCTCCCCACCCGCCAATAAGAGCCTACGCGTGCGTATGCGCACTTCGATTCGCGTCCATCTGCCTTTCCGGTGCGTAACCGCACCTCGCGTCGTCCAGCCGCTTCTTATAGTTCGTTCAGCCCGCTCATTCGCCCTTTGCAACGTTCGAATCGACAGCACAAGGCCGAGC
>JANMUI010000757.1:0-34027 GCA_031391405.1 Betaproteobacteria bacterium | reverse complement strand
GTTTCTGCGACCCAGCTCGTGGACGTACCGATCAGGTAACGAGCGATGCACTCGTAGTTGATGGCAACCAGCATGAAGAGGATCGCCATTGCGACCAGCTTTCCGCTAGTGTCGGTGAAGCGGTCTATCGCGCGTATGATCGCGTGGTAGTCAAGCTCGAACCCGGGCATCTTCGTCGCTCGGTATCGCGTCCTGACGAGAGAGCCGCCCGCTGCGCTGTCGTAGCCGACCTCGCCGGCAGTTTGTCGAATATGCTGTGCTTTCTGCCCTGCGCGTACGCATCGAATACACGTCAAATTCGCCGTGTCGCGCGCGCCCAGTCGATCGTCACACCGGTTACCGCCTCGCAGCGAGACTCGCCGATCAGCTCTTGCGCATGCGGTTTGCCGTAGGCCCCAGCGTCAAGACGATAGATCGTGACCACCTTATCGATCGGATGAACGAGCCAGTATTCGAGAACCCCATGACGCTCGTAGACCGCGCGCTTTATTACTTGATCGTGGCCAGCGGTGCGCGGTGATAGGATCTCAATCACCCAATCCGGCGCGCCACGAATTCCCCGCTCGTCGATCTTGTTCGGTTCGCACACGACCATCAGATCAGGCTGAACCACGGTGTCGACGCGATCGTCCCCTTCGTCCGACTTTGGCAAGCGCACGTCGATCGGCGCGACGAAAGCGCGGCATGGTGACCCTTCGAGTTGATCCGAAATTTGCCGGAAAAGCTCGCCCAAAAGCTCCTGATGCACTATGGCCGGAGCCGGTGCCATCGCGTACGCCCTGCCATCGATCAGCTCATAGCGAGCGTCGTCCGGCCAGGTGCTGTAGTCGGCGAATGTGTGGAATCCGTGATCGCGGAGCGGCAGGACCATGATGTCCTCCTATCGAGCAATTGCCAGTATAAGCGACCATTGCTCGATCAGGTCGCGCAGCCTCTCAATCGCGCGCCGTCATCACCCGATTCTTACCTGCCCGCTTGGCCTCATACATCGCCGCGTCGGCGCGGGCGATGACTGCATCGAAGGATTCATTCTCGCGCATGACGGTAATTCCGGCGGAGAAGGTAATCGTCGCCTCTTCGCCATTCCAGACCATCGGACGCTTCACGAGATCGGACAACACGCGATTAATCGCAATGGCGCCGGATTCGGCGTCCGCCTCGGGAAGCAATACGACAAATTCTTCGCCGCCATAACGTGCGAGGGAATCCGTTGGCCGGATCGCGTGTTTTGCAACATCGACGAGCCGTCGCAGCGCGGCATCACCCGCCTGGTGTCCAAGCCGGTCGTTGAGTTTCTTGAAATCGTCCAGATCGAGCATCGCGATCGCGAGCGGCTTGGCGCGCCGTCGTGAGCGGGCTGATTCGACTGCATACTGTTGCTCCAGGCCGCGACGGTTCAGCGCACGCGTCAATGGGTCCTCGCGCACGAGCTCACTCACCGCCGAGAGCTTGGTTTCAAGCTCCTGCACATGGGCCTCGACCTCCGCGACCTTGCGCCGCGTGGCGTCGAGCTCGGTGTGCGTGCTCGACATGTCGGCCTGAAAGAGGTTCGTGTCTTTGACCAGATGTTCGAGAACACCCGCAAGGTCACGGAGATCCCTACCGCCACGAATGGATTCGGAATAGCCCGCAAGCCGCGTGGAGTACTCTCCGGTGGACGCGGTCACGGCACCGAGCCGATCGATGAACACTGCCATCATGTCGCGAATCGCGGCGTTGGCTTCATCGATGCCCGCACGCGTAGACGTCTGCCGGAAGCCGAATTCCTTCAGCGCGCGTTCGGTCTGGGCGAGCGCCTTCGGCGAAGGGTCCGTGCCGAGCAATGCTTGGATGCGCTCGACTTCCTGCTGAATCCACCGATCGTCAGGCGCAAGATCGCCGACATTCTGCAGAAGGAGCATCAATAGGCCGTGCAGATGTCGAATGATCGCCTCGGGGCCCTCCCCCCGAAGCTCGAGCTTCATCCAGAAGCTTTTCATCTTTAACGCGATCTCGCTCACTTTCGCTGGAGCGTCGGCAATTTCGGCAAGCGCGACCAGCGCTTTTGCCTGTCCGACATTCTCCTGCGAGTAGCCGGCACGTTCATCGACCAGGTAATCGATGGTCTTCTTGAAGAGATCCTTGAACGCTAGGATCGTCTCATGACCGCTTGCACTGTCGGTGGCAAGCGCGGGACTGCGCGCCGCACTTGATCCGGCGGTGGATTCAGTGGCGGCGCCAATGCCTGGTTCGCGAAGCATCGACCGGAAACCGCGCCGGACGCCTTCCCAATCGGATTTCCCGAGCGCCTCGATGATCGCTCTCGCTACATTCGATCGGGCCGGGTCGTCGCGCAACTCACGTGCCAACGATTCGATCACTGCCCACACCGGCAACACTTCGCCCAGCTTGACTTGGGCGGTCTCGGCATAAAATTTCGCGTAGTTGTCCGGTGTCGGCGCGACCTTGCGTAATGCAAGCTGTTTGAACGCTGCACGGGCGTTCATTGCCGGATCGATTTGCGTGGTCTGGGTCATGGCAATGGTCGCGGGCTCGCTTGGCTTCGGTTTGTCGGCCATGCTAGCGTTGTGATGCACGCACGAAATCATCGAATAGGGCGGGTATTCGTGGGCAATTCGAACGTTCCATAGCCTTGATCCCGCGAACACGCGACGGTCCGGGGCGAGAAGCACCTATCGTTGCTACGATGCGGCCCATGGCGGAAATCGATACCAACGGGACGCTTGGGTGGACGACGGTGGGGGCGCCTGCCGTTCCGCATCCCCAGCACGCGGGCGACACGACGGATGCACCGATCGTCCGATTGGATGACGTCCACAAGAAGTTCGGCAATGGCACCTTGGCCCTGCGTGGCATGACCCTCGCAGTCGGCGCGCGCGAGTTCATCAGCTTTCTCGGGCCGTCAGGTTGCGGCAAGAGTACCGCGCTCCGGTTGATTGCCGGGCTCAGCGAGCCCTCCGCGGGGCGCATCGTCTGGAACCATCCGCGCAATTCCGAAAATACGCGGGAGATCGGTTTCGTCTTCCAGGAACCGACCCTGATGCCCTGGGCAACCGTGTCGGAGAACGTGTACCTGCCGCTCCGGGTAAAGCACCTCGGGCGCCGCGAGGCGCGCCCGCAGGTCGACGAGGCGCTGGCAATGGTGGGGCTCGAGTCTTTCAGCGGAGCCTATCCACGCGAGCTCTCCGGCGGCATGAAAATGCGCGTTTCGATCGCGCGCGCGCTGGTCACCCGACCAAAGCTTCTCCTCATGGATGAACCGTTCGCCGCCCTCGACGAGATGACGCGATTCAAACTCAATGATGACCTTCTCGCGCTGTGGGAGCGCAACCAGTGGACGGTCATTTTCGTCACACACAGCATCTATGAGTCGGTGTACTTGTCGAGCCGGGTCATCGTCATGGCACCGCGGCCCGGTCGGGTCATCGCCGACCGCCCGATCGTTACACCCTATCCGCGCGACGAGTCCTATCGCACGTCGGCGGCCTATGGCGAGGCCTGCCGGAGCATCAGCGAGGCATTGCATCGATCGCCCGAAAGTGGCGACCATGCCTGACGACCTCGGGGTCGAACCCGCGCTCAATGTCGCCCAGGAGCGCCGCGCCCGCATCGCGCGATGCCTCCAGCTTGGGGTGCCGGTGATCGTTTTTCTGTTGGCCGTGCTCGCGTGGGAAGCGATCGTGAGGATTAATAAGATTCCCCACTACCTCATTCCGGCGCCGAGCCTCGTTCTACTGACGCTTGCGAACGAGTGGCCGTCGCTCGCGCCGTCGCTCTGGTTCACCCTCAAGCTGACCTTCGCCGCGCTCGCAGTCGCGATTCTCGGTGGCGTGTTGCTCGCCGTCGTCCTGTCGATGTCGCGCTGGGCCGAGCTGGCGTTCCTGCCGTTCGCAGTCATCCTGCAGGTCACGCCGATCGTGGCAATCGCCCCCCTCATCATGATCTATGTCGATAACACGTTTGCCGCGCTCCTGATATGCGCGTGGATCGTCGCGTTCTTTCCGATTCTGTCGAACACGATCATCGGGCTGCGCAGCGCCGATCACAATCTGCGCGATCTATTCCAACTGTATGAAGCGAGTCCATGGCAACGCATGCGATGGCTTCTGCTGCCAAGCAGCCTGCCGTTTTTTCTGGGTGGCCTCAAGATCGCCGGGGGCCTCGCATTGATCGGCGCTGTCGTCGCCGAGTTTGTCGCCGGGGCGGCCGGGAAGGACACCGGCCTTGCCTCGCGCGTCCTCGAGGCGAGTTTCCGGACGGAAATCCCACGCATGTTCGCCGCGCTCGTGCTGATTTCGCTGTGCGGGATTTTTATCTACCTCGCCTTCAACGGCCTATCCCGATGGTTGCTCGGTCGATGGCACGAGAGCGAGATCAAGGGCGATCGATAGATTTGCGCCTGGCGTATTCCACCGAGAGGCTGGGATGAGTACCCGATTCACAAGAGGCGGTACGATTCCAAGCACACCACCAATGAAGGAGGGCTTCATGTTGCGCGCAGGACTTCACCGTATAGCCATCGCGATCGCCGCGGTTTTGCTCACCGTTGACGCGAGCGCGCAAGACAAGATCAGATTCGGCACCAACTGGCGCGCCCAAGGCGCTCATGGCGGTTTCTATCAGGCGCTGGTGGATGGCACCTACAAGAAGCTCGGTCTCGATGTGGAGATCGTGCAGGGCGGACCACAGGTCAATAATCGACCGCTGCTGGCGGCCGGCAAGCTCGATTTCCTCATGGCGGGAAATCTTCTGCATTCGTTCGACAACGTGAAGAACGGCATTCCCACGATCGTTGTCGCTGCGTTTTTCCAGCGGGATCCCCAGATCCTGATGGCCCATGTGGGCGCCTATCCAAGCTTCGCGGACCTGAAGAATGCCAAGACGGTGCTGATTGCGAAGGACGGCCAATTCAGCTTCTGGCAATGGATGAAGACCGAGCATGGCTTTCGCGATGAGCAACTGCGCCCCTACACGTTCAACCTCGCGCCCTGGCTCGCCGACAAGCGCATGGTGCAACAGGGCTATGCAATGGCTGAACCGGTCACGGCGGCCGCGCAAGGGGCCAAACCGCAGATCTTCATGCTTGCCGACCAGGGCTGGAACACGTACAGCACCACTGTGGAAATGCGATCCGAGCTCCTGCGATCGAAGCCGGACGTTACTCGCCGATTCATCGACGGCTCGATCATCGGCTGGTACAACTTCATCTACGGCGATCGCAAGGCGACAATCGAGACTATCCGCAAGACCAATCCCGATCTCTCCGCGGAGAACATCGAAGGCGAGATCAAACGCATGCAGGATCTGCAAATCGTCGATTCCGGCGACGCACTGACGAAAGGCATCGGCGCCCTCGATCTCGCGCGGGTACGCAGCTTTCACGACAGTATGGTGAAGGCGGGACTGTATAAGCAGGGTGAAGTGGACCTCTCCAAGGTGGCCACCGACCAGTTCGTGAACAAAGGGGTCGGGCTCGACGTGAAGAAGAAACTGGGCAGGTAGCGGTTACGCGCCGACAGCAGCGCGGACGGCACGGGCTGCCGAGGGTTCAACCGTTCGCCGCGATCAACGCCGGCGTGACATATCGCTCCAACATCGCGCCCAACTGCTCCCGACGAAATGGCTTGGCAATGTAGTCGGTCATGCCGGCGCCAAGGCATCGCTCGCGATCCCCCAGCAGTGCATTGGCGGTGAGCGCGACGATCGGTACGGGCATTGGCGCGCCGGCCATTCGTTCCGCGGCGCGAATCGCCGCGCATGCGAGAAAACCGTCCATCTCCGGCATCTGGCAGTCCATCAGAATGAGATCGTAGCGTTTTGCGGTCGCGGCGCTGACCGCCTTCAAGCCGTTCTCCGCCCAATCGACCTCGCAGCCGAGTTGCATGAGCATCTTGATTGCAATGGTCTTATTGATGAGATTGTCCTCTGCAAGCAGGACATGGGCCTTGCGAGCCGGTTCGCAATCTCTTCTTTCAATAGGCGCCGGTGCCAACGGTGCCTGGTCGCCGAGCACATTCCGCAAGACGTTCTCCAGGTCGTAGCGACGCACCGGCTTATTCAGGTAGACATGAATCCCGGCCTCGCGCGCGGCTTTGCCACCCTCCGATGGCATGAGCGAGGTCAGCATCACGAGCCGCAGATGCGCGAGCGCAGGCTCGTCGCGAATGAAACGCGCCAGCTCGATCCCGCTCATCAGAGGCATTTTCATGTCGATGAGGGCGATATCGAAGCGATCATCCGGTGACGTCCGCCTGAGGATGTCGAGCGCTTCGACGCCATCCCGCGCGATCACCGCCGTCATGCCGAGTGATTTGAGCTGACGGCGCACGATACTGAGGTTCGTTGCGTTGTCATCGACAATCAACACCCGACGCCCGATCAGTGTCCCTGTCGGCCGGGATTGTGCGGACCCGCCGGTGGCCTTTATCCGGACCGTAAAGGCGAACGTCGAACCGTGTCCCGGCTCGCTCTCCACCGAGATCTCGCCGCCCATGGCTTCGACCAGTTCCTTGGCAATTGCAAGGCCAAGACCGGATCCCCCGTACCTTCTCGTCGTGGCGCGAATACGAGCTCGCGATCTCGCCGCCAGCCATGCGCCGGATGTACTCGTGCGTTTCCGACCGATCTTCGGGCGGCGTAACGTCGACCGATGTCAATGCTAGCAATTCGAGGCGCGTATAGCCGAGCAGCTCGCACAGCTTGTCGTTCACCGAGAGCCAGCGCCCGTCGAGCGAGCGCAACGCGATGCCGACGTTGGCCTTCTGGAATACGGCGCGAAAGTGTTGTTCGCTCTGGCGGAGCGCCGCCGCGGCTCGCTTGCGCTCGCTGATGTCTTCATGTACCGAGAGGAGATACTCCGGCTTGCCGTGGGCATCCGTGATGACGGTTGTCGACTGCGTGGTCCACACGGTGCCGCCGTCCTTGCGCAGGTAGGGCTTTTCCCTCGTAACCGACGTGATCTCACCACGCTGAATGCGCCCGAGGACCGATTCGGCAATCTCCCGATCTTCCATCGTCGACATGGCGGCCGCCGGCGATGCGAGCAGTTCTTCGCGCGTGTAGCCGAGAATCTCGCAAAGGCGATCGTTGACTCTCAACCACCTCGAGCCGTCGGCGGTGCGCATTGAGATGCCGACATTGGCGCGCTCGAACACCGCGCGGAACATCTCCCCGTTGCGTTCGGATTCGCCGCGCGCGCGCCGATTCCGCTTCCGCCGCTTTTTGTGCGGTGACATCCTGGATCAACGCGTAGCAACCGATGATCTCGCCGACTTCGTTCCGATGCGGCAGGCAGCGGACGGCAACAATCGACACCGCACCGGTCAGCAAACGGTGTGTACGCTCAAATATTCGTTCCTTGCCGGCCAGGGCGGCCTCGATCGCGGGGCCGGCCATCGAATAGGCTTCCTCGCCGATCACCTCGCGAATGGTCCGGCCGATAATCGATTCCGACGGCAGGCCGATCGTTCTTCGATCGGATGCGCGATGCACCATCCGCTGCCGGATTACATTCGACGGACTAAACGCCGGTCGACTGCTCTTCATTGCTCTGCGGCGGATCCGCGTCGAGCAGATCGGCGATCGTGAGGCCGTCGAGCGACCGGTTGATCGCCTCATCCATGGCAGTCACGATACGCTCACCCGCCTCGGTAGCGGGCAGAATCTTAGGATTCCAGTAGCGGCCTTCGCCGCGCTGCCTAACTGCCTCGATCACCAGCGCAACGGGGGTGGAGCCGATGTCCCGTGCCGGCAGGTAGGCGGGAGGATTGTCATTCGTCTGCGCGAGCAGTCCGGCCCGTTCCAATGAACGCAAGACCTCTTCGATTGCTTGCGCAGGGGTCTCGAGCGCTTGACTCAGGGCGGCAAGCGACCACGGCCGGCGCCCGCTGACATGATGTTGGGCGATCATGCCGGTCACCACGATCGCGAGACGTTCACTCATCCGGCTGCTCAACCCCCAAGTCGCGCGTCGCGAGCTCACATGGCCGGGATGTTGCGTGTAGAAGGCGATGCTGGCACCGAGCAATACGATGAACCAGCTTAAATAGACCCAAAGCATGAACAGGATCAGTACCGCGAATCCGGAGTAGATCGCTGCATAAGCGGTCGAAACTTGTACGAAGATCGAAAACACGACACCGGTGAGACCCCACAACACACCAGCGATCACGCCACCGAGAAACGCCGCACCGAATCGCACACGCGCATTCGGAATGAACGCATAGATGAATGTCAGGGCCACGATTACCACCGCCACGGGTGCCAACCGGCTCACCCAGGCCTCCACTTCACGGAACGGTCCGGCCACGAGGAGTTGCTGCACGAGATTCTGGTTCATCACGGCTGCCGCGATCCCGAGCGCGAGGAACAGCAGAAATGGCCCGACCAGCACGACACTCAGATAGCGTACGAACTGCTCACCAAGACCGCGCGCCCGCCGGATCCGCCATATGGCGTTGAAGGACGCCTCGATCTGCTGGACGAGCGCAACCGCGGTATAGAGAAGGAACGCGAAGCCAACCGTACCGAGCATCCCTGCCTCGGTCGCACCGATGAATTCGACGATCCGCCTCGCCACCTCGACCCCGTCCGCTCCGAGTGGCGCCAGAAATTTATTCAGCATCGGCTCAATTTGCTGATGGACGCCGAACCCCTTCAGCACCGAGAAGCTGAGGGCCAGCATCGGGACCACCGACACGAGCGTTACATAGGCAAGACTCATCGCGCGAAGATTAAACTCGCCCGACCACAGGTCTCGAGCCAGTGTGACCACGAGGCGCACAAGGCCCAGCACCCGCGCGCGCCACGACGGAAGCTCGGCGAGCCTTGGTCCCCAGATCGAATCTCGTACGCTGTCGATGATCGGACGCGGCCGCAATGCCTTCACGGAATGCTCCTTAATTCGGTCCGATGCATCGCCCGCCGCGCCACGAATCGGAAGCGTTCGCGCCCGCACGGAATCAGGTCAACGTCCGGCCGCCGTCCACCGGGAGAATGACGCCCGTCACCGCCGGCAGCACCGTCGCGATCGCTACGACAGCTTGTCCGATTTCTTCCGGAAGAATCACGCGCTGCAACGGCGTGGCCGCAATATATCGCTCCAGCCAGGCAGGATCGAAGGTGTTCACGAAATCAGTCTTCACCAGCCCGGGCGATAGTGATACGACGCGAATCTTCGGCGCAAGCGCGCGGGCAAGCGATCGCGTCATGTTGTCGAGCGCGGCCTTCGAGGCACAGTACATCACATTGCTGCCCAACGCGAGAGCGGCGGAAATCGAGGAGATATTCACCACGAGACCATTACCATGACGCTCGAGCAGCGCGCGCATGGCTCGCACCGTAGCGAACGAGCCGCGCACGTTGGTCGCGAGAATGGTGTCGATCAAGGCATCATCAAGCGCATCGAGATCATGGTGTTCCACGAACTTGGTCGCACCATGGCAATTCACCAGGATGTCGCACCGACCATAGGTTCGGTCGATATCGGCCGCGAGCACACCAAGCGCCGCGCTATCCGTAACAGGGGCCGCCCGGGCCGCGTGTAGTTGATCTGTAGCCGGCAGCGACGCCGCGAGTTGTCGCGCGGCTGTTTCGGACGCGTGATATCCCACGATGACCGATGCGCCATGTTCAGCAAGCGTTCTGCAGATCGCCGCGCCGATGCCACCGGCGCCGCCGGTCACCAATGCGACCTTTCCGTTCAATCGGTGCATCGAGACTACTCCCTACTCACGCCCAACAATTGCGTTTGCAACGCGGCATCGTCCATGAGTGTCCGGCTCGGGCCACGGTACACGATCTTGCCCCGATCGATCACCGCGGCCTCTTCTGCGAACGATAATGCCAAGTCCGCTTTCTGCTCGACCAGGATCATCGAAAGACCTGCCTCATCGCGAACCTTCACCAATGCTTCGATTAGCGCCTCGATCACCACCGGCGCCAACCCTTCCAACGGCTCATCGAGCAACAACACCTTGGGTCCGCCGACCAGCGCACGGCCGATCGCCAGCATCTGTTGCTCCCCACCGGAAAGTCGATTGCCGGTATTGCGCCGGCGCGCCTTGAGCGGCGGGAAAAGCTCGAACACGGCATCGATGTTCCATCCTCCGGGCAGTGCGGACACCACGAGATTTTCCTCGACAGTGAGGGAGGGAAAAATCTCCCGCTCTTGACGTACCAGCCCAAGGCCAAGGCGCGCGCGCTTATGCACCGGCATTGCTTCGATTGCGACATCACCCAGGCGGATCGTGCCGCCGTGTCGCGTGGTGATTCCCATGAGCGTGGCAAGCAAGGTGGTCTTGCCGACACCGTTTCGTCCCAGGATTGCGAGCGTGCCCCCGGGTGGCAGGTCAAGGGAGATGCCATCGAGCACGACCGTCTCGCCGTACCCGGCCACCAGATGCTCGATCCTGAGGCCGACGCTCATACCACCGTCCGCCCGAGATAGACGGCGCGCACCTCGGCGTTCGCGGCGATCTTCGCCGGTTCATCGCGCACCAGCACCCGTCCCTGCACCAGCACGATGATTTCCCGCGCGAAGCGAAAAATAACATCCATATCGTGCTCGATGATGAGGATCGCCATGTCCGTGGGCAACGCGCTCAATACATCGTGAATATGGTGGGCCTCTGCGGCAGGGACACCTGCTGCCGGCTCGTCGAGGAGCAACACACGCGGCTTCAACGCCAATGCGATCGCGATTTCGAGGAGTCGTTGCTGACCATAAGGAAGCTCGCGCACGATGCGATCACCGACCGCGCCGATGCCGATCGCATCGAGCAACGCCTGCCCTTCATCCAGACACCGGCGCCACTGCGCCTGGTACCGCATCATTCGCCAGGCGAGTTGCTCGCGTTCCGCGATAGCGATTGCGACATTGTCGCGCACCTGGGTTTCGCGAAGCAGCGTATTGATCTGATGGGTGCGGGCAAGGCCACGGCGCACGCGCACTTCGGGCGACGCTGATTCGATCGATGTACCGTCGAGTTGAATCGTTCCTGAATCGGGCTTGAGAAAACCGGTCAGCAGATTGACGAATGTCGTTTTGCCCGCGCCGTTGGGACCGATCAGACCGATGCGGGCGCCGGGTGCCAGATCGACATCGATGGCCTGTGCGACAACCAGGGCACCGAAACGCTTGTTCAGTCCGCGGACCGAAAGCGCGGGCTGCGTGCTCATGCGGAGCCGGACTTGTCGCGCCAGCGGGCCAGGATATTGCGCCCGACCCGCCCCAGATCCATCAACCCGCCCTCCAGGAACAGAACGGTCGCAATCAGCATCACCCCGACAATGAGCTCCCAGAAGTGCGGGCTGATCTTCGCGGTCGAGTCTTGCACGATGTAATAGATTGCCGCGCCGAGAAATGCGCCGTACAAGCGCCTCGTTCCGCCGAGAATCAACATGACGGTGACGATCCCGGAGGTGAGCAAACTCAATACTTCCAGGCCGACGAATCGGGTCGAATGCGCCGACAAAGCGCCCGCCGACCCCGACATCGCCGCGGCGATCGCGTAGATCGCAAGGAGTCGCCACCATACCGGCGTGCCGATCGCGCGCATCCGGCGCGGACTTTGCCGGATGCCATCGAGCGAACGCCCGAATGGTGAGTGCACGATGCGCCACGCGATCAGGAACCATGCGAACAGGACCACCAGCGTGTAGAGATACGCGGTGTGTCCGAACAGATTGAACTCGAACACGCCAAATAGCGGGTCGATCTTCATTCCCTGCAAACCATCGTCACCGCCGGTCAGCGTGCGCGCCTTGTTCGCGAACTCGAAGATGAGCGACGAGATTGCCAAGGTCAGCATGAGAAACGTCACGCCGGTGGTATGCAGGATCAGCGCACCGGTGATGACACCGAGCAACGCGGTCAAGGCGATGGCTGCCAGATGTCCCAGGATCGGATCACCCGTCACATGGATCGAGACGATGCCCGCGACATACGCACCGAACCCGAAGTACGCGGCCTGTCCCAGGGTCACGATCCCCGCATAGCCGAGCGCGAGATCGAGCGACAGTGCGAACAGGATCCAGATCATGATCTGCGTGCCGAAACTGAGGTAGCCCTGCGCGATGAAGAAAAACGCGATTGCGATGGCCCAGGGAACGGCGTGCCAGACCAGCGAGGTGCGCACCGTGACGCCCGCGGCGCCGAGGCCAGTGGCGGGGACGGAGGTTTGCGTCGGATCGAGAGGCGTCATGGCCGCTATGCGACGGATTTCGGTGGTAGCAGACCCTGCGGCCGCCAGAGCAACAGAACGAAGACCGCCGCGTACAGCAGATAGGCCGCGGCTTCGCTGATGAAATACTTGCCGATGGTGTCAATGATGCCAAGGGCCATCGCGGCCACGAATGAACCCTTGAAGCTCCCCTCTCCACCCACGATTACGACGACCAGGAAGAGCACCACATATTTCAACGCGTAGGAGGGTTCCGGCGTCAGGATGCCCGCGCCGATCGCCCCACCCAGGCCGGCTAGCGCGCTGCCGATGATGAATGTGCCGGTGAACAGTACACTCACATTCATACCGACCACCCGCGCCATCGTCGCGTTATCCACCGCGGCACGCAGCCTTGCGCCATAGACGGACCCTTCGATCAGAACCCAGAGAATCGCCGCGACCACCGCACCCACCGCGATCAGGAACAGCCGATACCCCGGATACGTGCGAAAACCGATGTCGACCGGCCGCGTGAGGTAGTCCGGGAAATTCACCGGATAGGGAAACGCACCGAAAATTTCCGTCACGGACGCGGTCGCGACGAACACGATGCCGATGGTCAGCAGGACCTGCGCGAGATCCCCTTTGCGATACAGCGGACGGATCACGGTGACTTCCGTCAGCGCACCCAGCATTCCGGGAACAACAGTGGCGACCAGCAGCGCGAAGTAGAAATCGTAGCCCTGCTGGGTCAGGTAACCGGCAATGTATCCGCCCACCATCGCGAACGAACCATGCGCGAGATTGACCACGCGCATGAGACCCATCGTGATCGTGAGGCCGACGGAGATGATGAAGAGCACCATCCCGTAGGAAATGCCATCGAGCAGAACGGTCGCCGCGAACGAAAGCATCAGTCAACGACCCCGCACAAAAACCGCGGGGTCGTTATGAAAAGACAAAGACTTCGAACCACCCGATTCCTGGACAATCACACAAGCTTATTTCGGCTTGACCGGGTTATCGATCTTCCACTGGTCTTTCACCATCGGGAAGGTATCGATATCGATATTCACCAGCTTGCCTTCGCGTCTTTCGACCCGACGGATGTAGATGTTCTGCACGACATCGCGCTCGATGGGGTCGATCGCCATGGGACCGCGAGGACTATTGAATGTCGCGGTTTTCATGAACTCGACGTACTTCAGTCCATCAGCACTTGGTCCAAGCTTGGCGACCGCCTGATGAATCAGCCCGGTCCCGTCCCACGCCGCCACTGATGCAATATCGGGGGTCGCCTTCGAGCCGAACATCTTCTGCAACTGCGCACGCAACTGCTTGTTCTCGGGCCGATCGTTCGTCTCGGTATAGTGGAATGCGGTGACTGCGCCGATCACGTCGTCATTGAAGTTGGGCAGAAACAACTCCTGCGTTTCGCCCGTTCCGAGAATCTTGATGCCCGCCGCCTTGAGGCCGCGCTCCGAGTACGCCTTCAGCAAGGCAACCGATGGCGATCCGGCGGGTTGAAACATGTAGAGGGCATCGGGTTTGGCCTGCAGCACCTTCTCGACATAGACACCGTAGTTGGTTTCTTTGATCGGCGAGCGATCGGCGCCGATGATCTCGCCCCCGAGCGACTTGAAGGTCTTCGAGAAGTACGCTTCGGCGTCATGGCCCGGCGCGTAGTCGCTGGTGATCATGTAGACCTTCCTGATGCCGCTCTTGTAGGCCCACTGCGCCAACGGGACGACATGCTGGGGGATCGTCATGCTCACACGAACATAGTAGGGCGAGCCGCGCACGATCGATGCGGTCGCGGCATTCATGATGACCACCGGAATCTTCGCCTGGTTCGCGATGTCGGCAACCGCCATGGCGTGCGGCGACAAGGCGAACCCGGTGAGAATCTTGACCTTCTCGCGCAGCACCAGCTCTTCGGCGAGTTGTTTGGCGCGGTCGGGACCCTGGCTTGCCGCATCGCGATAAACAAACTGGATATCGTGGCTCTTCCCGTCGGGGCCCTTGACGGTCTTGCCGTGAACCGCTTGATACGCTTCGACGGCCTGTTGCATCTGCGTGCCCCAGGTCGCAAACGCGCCGGTGAAATCGGAGATCAGTCCGATCTTGACCACGTCGGCCATCGCAACGCCGACCGAACTTGAAAGCGCCACCGTCAGTGCGGTGCGAACCATCCATTTCATGCGAGCCTCCTCTTGGCAAACCATCACTTGGAATTACGAATACGGGTGACGTCCGTATCCGCACAATGTTCCCTTCTCCCCCGGCGGGACAACACGCGAAGCTTGTTGCGGCGAACTCTTACCTTTTGGTTAGTGGAAGCCATAAGGGCTACCGATGAGGGGGCTGAGCGTCGTCACAGCGTTACGAAAAGGGTACCTCTAAAAATTCAAATTTTCCGTCATTCCCGCGAAGGCGGGAATCCAGAGGCTATTGACTCATCGGGCATTCCAGAAAGCCTAGATTCCCGCCTTCGCGGGAATGACGAATTATTAGAGGCGCCCTAAAGCTCAGTAGTCATCGGTGGGAGCGGTTATGCTGCCATTCTACGCACAAGCCTCGCCCGTGATTTTTCCAACCGTCTCGACTTCAAACCTGCCATGAAATTCGGCGTCTTCGATCATCTCGATAACAGCGGCCGTCCGCTTCAAGAATTCTTCGAGCAGCGTCTCCAGCTGGTCGAGAGCTACGAGCGTCTCGGGTTCTACGCGTACCACACCGCCGAGCACCACGCGACTCCGCTCGGCATGGCGCCCTCGCCCAGCCTGCTGCATGCGGCGATCGCGCAACGCACCCGGCACATCCGGTTCGGTCCGCTCGTCTACACGCTCAACCTTTATCACCCGCTTCGACTCGCCGAAGAGATCTGCATGCTCGATCACATGAGCGGCGGGCGCTTCGTCATGGGGGTCGGGCGCGGCATCTCACCGATCGAGCTCAAGTACTACGGTGCGGATCCCGAGCTCGGACAAGCGATGTATGTCGAAGCCTACGAAGTGATCATGAAGGCGCTCACCGCCGATACGCTCGATCACGAAGGCCGCTTCTACACGTTCAAGAATGTGCCGATCGTGATGCATCCGCTGCAGCGCCCGCATCCGCCCGTCTGGTACGGCATCGGCAATCCCGAGAGCGTGGGCTGGTGTGTCGATAACAAGGTGAATGTCATCACCAACGCGCCCGCTAACATCGTGCGATCGATCACTGGGCGCTTCCGCGAGGAATGGACCAAGCGCGGCATGCAGACCGATGACCTGCCCTTCATGGGCACGACGCGCCACATGGTCATCGCGCCCACCGACGCAGAGGCGATCGCCATTGCCCGGCGTGGTTACAAGCGATGGTATGAGAGCTTCATCTGGCTCTGGAAAATGCACAACGCCAAGCCACGCTTCGCGCTCTACACCGAAGATTTCGATGCGCTGATGGCAAACGGTCAAGCCATCGCCGGATCACCGGACACTGTGAGGAAGTCGGTCCTGCAGCTTCAAGAAGAGTTCGGTGGCAACTATCTTCTCTGCCGCTTCGCGTTCGGCGATCTCACGTTCGACGAGTCGCTTCGTTCCGCCGAGCTCTTCGCAAAGCATGTGATGCCGGCGTTCGGGTAGGAATCTTCGCGGCGGACCGCGAAGATTCCTGATGGAAACTACGGGTAATATATCTGGGCAACATAAAGAAGAGGCCTCCCAAATGCGTACTGCATTCGTTCGGTTCGGCTGTCCCGTCGTTGTCGACAACGTCCGTGGCGAGACCATTCCCGATGCGTGAGCCGGTCCGGTTTCGTTATCGGGTGGTCGTGCTTGCGCTGATCGCCTTCGCGCTCTTGAGCGATATTGCGGCGGGGCAGGGTTATCCAATACGCCCCATCCGGTTCATCATGGCCTATCCGCCCGGCGGCAGCTCCGATCTGCTCGCACGCCCGATTGCCCATGAAATGAGCAAATCGCTCGGGCAACAGGTGTTGATCGATTACAAACCGGGTGGCGGCACGACGATCGCGGCGGATCTGGTCGCGAAATCGCCCGCCGACGGCTACACGATCATCATGCTGCTCACCGCGCATGCCATCAACGCAACGCTCGTCCCGAAGCTTCCCTACGATACCCTGAAGGACTTCGCGCCGATTACCCTCGCCGCGCTCCAACCGCTCATCGTCGTGGTCAACGCGCAGTCGCCCATCCGTTCGATACAGGAGCTCATTGCGGCGGCAAAAGCGAATCCCGACGTTCCAACAATGCAGGAAGCCGGCGTACCGGGATTCGATGTCGCGGTGTGGTACGGCATCTTCGCGCGCGCGGGGACACCGCCCGATATCATCAAACGGCTGAACGCGGAAGTCATCAAGGCAATGCACGCGCCCGAGGCGAAAGAACGCATCGAAACGGCCGGCTATACCATCGTAGGCTCGCCGCCCGAGGCACTCGATGCGCATGTAAAGGTCGAGATCGCCCGCTGGGGTAAGGTCATACGGGAAGGCGGTATATCCGTCGAATAGCCGGCGCCCCGCCTGGCGGCAGATCGAGTCATCATGAATATCAAGCACGCAAAAGCTCGGCTTTCGGAAGTGATCATGCATTACCTCGATGCCGATGGCGGCGATTTGCCGGTAGTGCTCTTGCACGGCTGGCCGCAGACTTCGCATGAATGGCGGCATGTGATGCCGTTGCTCGCGCCGCGCCACCGGATCATTGCCCCCGATCTGCGGGGATTGGGCGACACCACACGGCCGCTCGATGGCTACGACAGCCGCAGCGTTGCGAGCGATGTTGCGGAGCTTGTCACGAAGCACCTGGGCATTCAGCGGTTTCATCTGGTCGGACATGACTGGGGCGGCCCGACCGCATTCGCCCTCGCCTGCGCAAACCCGGAAGCGGTCGCGACCCTCACGGTAATCGATGTGACGATCCCCGGCCTCGGACCCGATGTCTCGCAAGGCGGCAAACGCTGGCACCACGCGTTCCACATGACCCCCGACCTCCCCGAATGGCTGGTGCAGGGCCGTGAACGCGCCTACCTCTCATGGTTCTACCGCGAATTCTCCTGGCAGCCCGATGCGATCGGCCCAAGCGATATCGACGAATACGTGCGCTGCTATACGCAACCCGGTGCGCTGCGATCCGGATTCGCCTATTACCGGAACATCCCCCGCAACAAGGAAGATAACCGTGCGCTGGCCGCTACGGGCTTTCGGTTGAAGATGCCGGTGCTGGCGATCGGTGGCGGCCGCGAGGAATCCAGGGGACGCGGCAACGAACCGGCGTTGTCGCTCCGCGAGATCGCGGACGATGTTCGCGGTCTTGTCGTTGCGGACAGTGGACACTTTGTCCCAGAAGAGCAGCCCGCCTTGCTGGGTCGCGCACTGCTCGACTTGTTCGATATCAACGGCAGGTAGACCGCGCGGACGCAACCTCGGTTGCGTCCGCCCGACGGCTCGTTGCCGGGTCCTATCGGTTGCGGTTGGCGGGAAACGTACGCCACCTGATACCCTTGTAGCCACCCCGGCCAAGGAATCATCGGCGGAGGTCTCCATCGCCACGCTTGGCAGGACCATGAACGAAAGCGGCATGTCTCAATCTCTTTGGCGCCGGCGCGCGCTGCACATTGGAATCGCGGCGCTCATCGCGATCGCGTTGTTCGCGCTGCTGGGTTTTTTTGTTGTGCCGCCGATTGCCAAGTGGCAGATACAGTCGCGACTGAGCGTACTCTTGGATCGCGAGGTGACGCTCGAAGGCGTTGCATTCAATCCATTCACACTCACGGCAAATGTCCGCGGACTCGTCGTTGCCGATCGCGAACAGACGAAGCCGTTGTTCGTATTCGACGCGCTGACCGTCGACCTTTCGATTGCATCGATCGCACGCCGCGGGGTCGTGATTGCGGCGATCAAACTCGCGAAGCCCCAGGCGAGCATCATCCGGCTCGACGCCAATCGCTACAATTTTTCCGATCTCGTTGCAAAGTTCAATGTGCCGCGCGATCCACCATCGGCTGGGGACACGGCGCTTCGCTTTGCCGTCGCGAATATTGAGCTGGTCGATGGTCGAATCGACTTCGATGACCGGCCTGAGCAAACTAAGCACGAAGTCACCGCGATCAATCTCGGCGTTCCGTTCGTTTCCAATTTTCCGATCGATATCGAAACGAAGGTCGAACCTTTGTTCGGTGCAACGGTCAATGGCGACCCGTTCGCATTCTCGGGCGAATCGCGGCCATTCAAAGAGACCCGGGAGACGACCCTGCGTCTGAAGTTGAACGATGTCGATCTGCCGAAGTATCTCGAATACGTGCCGGCGGATCTTGATTTCAAGATACCGACCGCCAAACTGGATGCCCAGTTGCTGCTGCGGTATGTACAGCCGACCAATGCACCGATGGTGCTCACGATCGAAGGCGAGGCGGCGCTCACGCAACTCTCGATCACCGACAAGACAGGGCCATCCTTCGTTAGCTTCGACGCACTGAAGGTCGGACTCAAGCGCTTCGATCTGTCGGCCAACGCCATCGCAATTTCGACCGTCGAGTTGCTCGGCCCGCGATTGTCGATCCGGCGCGACGCGGCAGGCCGGTGGAACTTGACCGATCTGGTGCCACGGCTTCAAGCGAATCAAGCGATAGACACTGACAGGACCAAACCCGCGGCCGAAAAGCGCCCGTTTCAGCTCGAAATCGCCTCGATCGTCGCGCGTGACGGCCATGTCGACTATACCGACGAGAGCAATGCGCGCCCATTCAAGACGAAGATCGATGGCCTCGCACTTGAGGTGGAGGGATTCTCGCTTGCTCCCGATGCGAAGGCCAAATACACGGTCCAACTGCGCACGGATCTTGGCGTCAGCGCAAACTCATCGGGCAGCTTGTCGATCTCCCCTCTCGTCGCTGAAGGTCGCATCGAGTTGGCCAAAGTGCGGGTGGCGGATTACGCCCCCTATTTCGAGCAGGCCCTCGTCGTGGACATGCCGCAGGGGTCGGTCAGCGCCAGTGGCCAGTATCAATTCCGCTCATCGGCAGGCGCGACGCGCTTTGCACTGACCGGCATCAATGGTTCGATCGAATCCCTCAGCATGGTGCAACGCGCCGACAAGGCGGAGATCGTGGGCATCGGCAAGCTCGACTTGACCGGCCTCGACATCGACGTCGAAGAGCGGTCCATCGCAATCGAGGGGTTTGCCGGAACGAATGTGAAGGTTTTTGCGCAACGCTCCGCGGATGGCTCGATCAATTTCGCCAACCTCGGGGCGAGTGATCCGGCGCGCGCCAATGAGCGCCCTGCCGACGCCCAGCCTGCCATGCCGTGGCGCTATTCGATCAAGAAGGGGGTGCTGGATCGGTCCGCGGTCCGCTTCACCGATGCCTCGACGACGCCACCGGTTGATATCGCGTTCGATCCGGTCCAGATTTCGCTCGACAGCCTATCGAGTGCCAAAGGAACCCGCACGAACGCGCGATTGCGGACCACCGTGAACAAGGCGGGCACGCTGTCCACGAACGGTTGGTTCACGATCGATCCTTTTGCGATCGAGCTTACCCTCGATCTCGCTCAGATCGACTCCGCCGCGTTCGAGCCCTATTTTTCGCCTTACCTGAATGTATCGCTTGCCAGTGGAAACCTCTCGACCAAGGGCAGATTGTCGCTCGCGATGCCGGCGTCGGGTCGCCTCAACGGACAGTTCAATGGCGACGTAACCGTCGCGGACCTTGCCGCAACCGACAAGCCGACCGGCCAGGATCTCCTCAAATGGGGCTCGCTCGTGCTTGGACAGGTTGGCGTCACGCTCGATCCGATGGTCGTCCGGATCGGCGAGGTCGCGCTGGCCAATTTCTATTCACGCCTCATCATCACCCAAGAGGGACAGCTCAATCTGCAAAGCTTGATCGCGAAACGAGACCCCGCACCTGGCACCCCTGAATCTTCGAAGGAGCCGGCCCCGCCATCTTCAAAGGAGCCGGCCCCGCCATCTTCAAAGGAGCCGGCCCCGCCATCTTCAAAGGAGCCGGCCCCGGCATCTTCAAAAGAGCCGGCTCCGGCATCTTCAAAAGAGCCGGCCCCGGCTCCGTCCGAACCCTCCGCCAAACCGCGGATCAGCATCGGCCGCATCACGCTGCAAAGCGGCGAGATCAATTTCACCGATCTGTTCATCAAGCCGAACTACTCGGCGGACGTCACGCACATCACCGGGGCGGTCAGTGAAATCACCCCCGAGAAGGCGGGGAATGTCGACATGCAAGGACGACTCGACAAGTCCGGTGCGGTGGAGATCGTGGGACAGGTCAATCCGTTCGCGAAAGACCTGTTCGTCGACGTCAAGGTGGAAGCGCGCGACATCGATCTGCCGACCATCACGCCGTACGCGGCGAAATATGTCGGATACGCCATCGAGAAAGGCAAGCTGTCGTTCAAGGCCGCCTATCATGTCGAAAGCGGTCATCTCACCGCCGAGAACAATGTGGTCCTCGATCAGCTCACATTCGGCGAGCGGTTCGAGAGTCCCAACGCCTTGAACGTTCCGATCGCTTTGGCGGTCGCGCTTCTCAAGGATCGCAACGGCGTAATCGATATCCATTTGCCGATCTCCGGTTCGATCAACGATCCGGAGTTCAGTCTTGGCGGACTCATTACGACAGTGCTCGCGAATCTGATCGTGAAGGCGGCGACCTCGCCCTTCGCGCTCCTCTCGGCGGTATTCGGATCGAGCGGCGAAGATCTCGGCTATGTGGAGTACGAAGCCGGGCTCGCGAATCTGTCAACCGAGGCGGAAGGCAAGCTGAAATCCTTGTCGAAGGCGCTCATCGATCGTCCGGCCCTGCGCTTGGACATCGCCGGGCGCATCGATGCCGCACTTGATCGTGACGGCCTGCGCCGGGCGAAGCTCATCGATCGGATGCGGGCGCTGAAGCTGAAGGACGTCGCGAGAACAAGCAGCCCGCCGCCGGCGCTTCAAGCTGTCACGATCGAACCCGCCGAGCATTCGCGCTTGCTTACCCAAGTCTATCGGGCGGCCGATTTTCAGCGACCTCGCAACGCCATCGGCCTGCTCCGCGATCTTCCGGCGTCTGAAATGGAGGCGATGATTCTCGCGAACACGCCGGTCACCGACGATGATCTGCGCCAGCTTGCATTGCAGCGCGCACAGCGTGCGAAGGACTATCTGGTCGATGTGGGCCAGATCCCTGCCGAAAGAATCTTCATCGTATCGACAAAAGCCGACGCGGACGACCCCAACGACAAGGGCAAGCCGACGCGCGCGTCATTCGTTCTGAAGTAGCGCCCACATCCCGCAGCGACCCGGTGCGCTCTCGTGGCAAGACCGGTCGAATCGATGCACAATTCGGCGAGCTACTGCCCATTGACCTATACGCCCCACGCCGCCCATGCCACACCTGGAAATCTACTGTCCAAAATGCCTTTATCGGCCGGCGGTGGAAGATCGCTGGGCGTGTCTACCCGGTTGCGGAACGAGCTGGCACACGTTCTGGACGCGGGGCCTTTGCCCGGGATGCACGAAGCTCTGGCATGTCACGCAGTGCCCCACCTGCGAGAAGGTATCACCGCACCGCAACTGGTATCACGCGCCCGCCAGGATTGCCGATCAACGCAAGCGGCGGGACAAGAAAGTGACCACCTCATGATCCGCGCCGCGCTCGCCGGCTCGATACGTTGAGACTCCGAGGAGCGGGCGGCGCGGACTCGCTCAGGTCTCCGAGGTCAGCTTCCCGGCGTGCGCCCAGTTCGCTTTCCGGGTGTCCTGGAAAATAATGTCGACGGCCGACGGCTCGCATTTCAGGATGCGGCAGGTTTCGCGCGTCAACACCTCGACAAACTCGCGTTTCTGTTCGATCGTCCGGCCTTCGAACAGCTCGACATGGATCATCGGCATGGCGATTCCTTTCTACGGTGGGAGGGAAACCCGGATCATATCGCGCGGATCGGGCCAGATGAACATCCAGGCATCCGCTGCCTTCGATGCTAGACTTCGACTGGCCAAGGAACGATCATTCCATCTGGGAAATGATCGCTTGCACCGACGCCGATCCACCGCCATTCCACCGCCGCTCATCCCGCTCATCCATGCGTCATGCCCTCGACTACAACCCGCATCTCGCCGCGTTAGGTCACGCGCGCGAAGATCGTGACGTCGGCAAAGGCAGCCTCGAGCGCCCCGAAGATGCTCGCAATATTCCATGGCAAACGCGTGCGAGCCTTCCGACCGAATATGAGAACCGCCTGGGCGATGCACTTGAACGCATCTTCGAGAGCGGGGCGACGGATCTCCAGGCGGTCGTCGCAGGGCTGAACGCCGCCGGGTTGCGGTCCGCCGATGGCCGCGAATTGACCGCGACGCTATTCGAAGAAGAAATGCGCCGGCTCGGAAATCACGCTGGCGGCCGCGCGCATTCGTAGCCGCTCAGCGCCGGCCGCCCCCTCATTCGCCCAGGCCCGTGTCCGCCCCAGCGCGCATCGAGTATCGCAATGTCACCAAGCGGTTCGTTCCACCGCGACGCGGTGAGGCGATCGTCACCGCGGTCGAGAATGTCAGTCTTGCGATTGCCGATGGCGAGATCGTTTCGCTGATCGGCCCGAGCGGGTGCGGCAAATCGACCCTCCTCAATATGGGATCAGGCCTGTATGCGCCCTCGGAGGGTGAGGTGCGTGTCGATGGCGTGCGGGTAAGTGGGCCGAGTCGACATGTCGCATTCATGCTGCAGAAGGATCTGCTGCTCCCCTGGCGAACGATTCGCGAGAATGTGGAGCTCGGCACCGAGATCCGCCGCATCGATGCCGCCGATCGCAGGCGCCAGGCGCTCGAGCTTCTCCGCCGCTTTCAACTCATGGGCTTTGAAGACCACTACCCTCATCAGCTTTCAGGCGGCATGCGACAGCGGGCGGCCCTCGCGCGAACGCTCGCGGTCGAACCGATCGTGCTGCTCCTCGATGAGCCGTTCTCCGCGCTCGATGCGCAGACGAAGATGGTCCTGCAGGCTGATCTCGCGCGCACGCTTGCAAGTGAACGCAAGACCACGCTATTCATCACCCATGATCTCGTCGAAGGCGTGGTGCTTTCCGATCGCGTGCTGGTGATGTCGCGCCGGCCGGGTCGCATCCTGAAAGAGATCTCCATCGACCTGCCCGATCGCGACAACGCGTTCGCCCGGCGCCAGCACCCACGCATCATCGAGTACACGCGGGAGCTTACCAACCTGCTCGATGTCGGCCATCAGGAGCTCCAATAGTGTCTCTTCCCCTCATGCTTGTCGGCAGCGTCCCGCTGGCCGATTCCGAATCGGTATTCACCGCCGCCTCGCGCTACCTTGGTGAACGCCTTGCCCGCTTCCCTGACGGGGAAACCGGCGTCCGGCGCAATTGGATCGCCTGGCAGTTTCCCGTCTTTGCGTCGCTTGCGACCTTGGAGCAGACGGGCACCAAAGCGCGCGAATACCAACTTCATCCACCGTTCCGGTTGCGCGACGGCTATCGTGCTGCGGACATCCGTTTTCCGCCGCTTGGGTTCGCACGCGATGCGAATGCCTCGTTTGGGGCATTTCGCCGGCTGAAGCGCGATGGCGTGATCCATCAGGATGCACGCTTCATGGTCGCTCTGCCGACGCCCTGGGCGCCGGTCTATTCCTACATTGAATACGAGCACCAGCAGGCGGTCGAATCAATGTATGAACGTGCGCTGCTGAAAGAGCTGGGCAGCATCCTGAGCGCCCTTCCCCATGACGAGTTGGCGATTCAGTGGGATGTGGCCACCGAGATCAGTTGGTGGGAGAAGGTCTACCCAGCCCCCTTCGCGAACATCGAGGAGGGCGTACTCGCCGAACTGAAGCGCCTGGGAGATGCCGTGCCCTCTACCGTCGAGCTCGGGTTTCATCTGTGCTACGGCAGCATGAACAACCGGCACTGGAAAGAGCCGGCCGATACCGGTGTCCTGGTCGCGATCGCCAACGGCCTGTTCAAGGTCGTGTCGAGAGGGATCGATTTCCTGCACATGCCGGTGCCGATCAATCGGCATGACGACGCCTACTTCGCACCGCTCGCCGCACTCGATGCAAATGAGGATTGCGAGATCTATCTTGGCCTCCTGCATCTGGAGGACGGGGTCGACGGCGCCTTGCAACGCATGCGGACGGCGCTCAAGTTCCGCGAGCGATTCGGCATCGCATGCGAATGCGGACTCGGACGCAGGCCGCCTGAAAGCGTCGCACCATGGCTCGCATTGCATGAAGATGTCGCACGCGCGGCAGAAGAATCACTGCTCCCAGACACCCTCTGACGCAGCGGAGAAACCGATGCTCGATCGACGCAATGTCCTGCTCCGCATGCTTGACGATCTCTATACGAATCAGTTCGTCGGCACGAAGTAACCTGGGTGGTGGGTGATGGTGCATCGTGAATCGCGGAGCGTGAAGGGTGAGCACTGAAGCACCGGGCGCGAGCGCCACGTCGGGGGTAGCGATTGCCAGCGTCGCGGTGCTGATCGTATTTCTCGCCGCTTGGCAGTGGATACCCGGACTCCTGAAAGTACCCGAGTTTATTCTCCCGCCGCCCACGAAAGTCTGGAGCGAGCTCGCACGTATGCTGGGCGCGGAGAAACTGCTCGTCCACACCGGCATTACCGCGCTCGAAGTCGCGGTGGGATTCGCCCTGGGGTCGCTGCTTGGGCTCGTGGTCGGCTGCGTACTTGGCGTGTCGCCCAAGACCGAGCTGGTCCTGTCACCCTATATTCTTGCCTTGCAGATCGCACCGAAGGTCGCGTTCGCGCCGCTCTTCGTGATGTGGCTCGGCTACACCGTCTACCCCAAGATACTGGTGGCGATCCTCATCGTGTTCTTTCCGGTCATGGTGAATGTGCTGACCGCGATCCGTACGGTCGATCCGGATCTCGTCAATCTGGCCCGTTCATTTTCTGCGACGCGCTGGCAGGTCTTCAGGATGGTCGAGTATCCAACCTCGATGGCGCCGTTGTTCTCGGGGCTGCGCATCGCGGCAACCTTGGCGGTGATCGGCGTAGTGGTCGGCGAGATGGTCGGTGGCAACAAGGGCCTGGGCTATCTGCTCGTGTTCGGCGAAGGACAAGGGAATACCGCGATGGTATTCGTCACAATCATCATGCTGACCCTGATCGGTATCATGGCGTACTGGCTGGTGGTGTGGGCGGAGCGGCGGGTGCTGCACTATTTGCCGCGGGCGCAGCATAAAATGGTCTAAGTCCTAATGCTTTCTCAGAAATTGACCGCGGAGGAAACGGAGGCAATGGAGGAATTCAAGATGAGATATGAACCGTCGCAGACCGCGAACCGATCCGTGTCAATGCACATTACAACTTGCTCCGTGCGCCTCCTCGTTTTTCCTCCATTTCCTCCGTGTCAATTTTCTGAGTCGATTTAGCGTAGTAGGAGCCCGAGATGGCCACAATTTCCCCCGAACGCATCAAGTCCTATCTCGCCACCGGCATCCGCAACAACTGGTATCCGGTGCTGCCGAGCTACCGAGTGCAGGATGCGCCGATCGGCGTCACGCGCCTTGGCGAGCACATCGCCCTCTGGCGTGACCGGGACGGCGCGGTCCACGCGATCCAGGATCGCTGCCCGCACCGTGGTGCCCGGATTTCCCTGGGCTGGAACCTTGGCGATCGGATCGCCTGCTGGTACCACGGTGTCGAAGTCAATGGGCGCGGCGCGATCGTCGATGTCCCCGCGGTGGATAGCTGCCCGATGAAAGACGAGCGGCATGTGCGCGCCTATCATGTCGAAGAACGCAACGGAGCGATCTTTCTCTGGTTCGGCGATGCGGCACATCCGGACCCCGCCCCCCTGGTCCTCCCCGAACAGCTCGCGTCACCCGAATGGGGGCAGAATCTGTGCACCGCCTATTGGAAGTGCAATTGGCAGTATGCGGTGGACAACGTCATGGATCCGATGCATGGGCAGTATCTGCATGCGCGCTCCCACTCGATGGCGTTCGGCGACAAACGCGCCAAGATGCAAATGCGACAGACCGACACCGGTATGGTGTTCGAGAAGATCGGCCAACGCGATGTGAATTTCGATTGGGTCGAGTGGGGCGAGTCGGGTGGCCTCTGGATGCGGCTCTCGATCCCTTACCGCAAGCAGTACGGCCCGGGCGGCGCCTTCTATATCGCAGGCTTCTGCACGCCGGTGGACGCCAACCACACGCAGGTGTATTTCTGGCGCTGCCGTAAAGTGAGCGGATGGCAGCGCGATGTGTGGAAATTCATGTATCGGAATCGGCTTGAAGGCTTGCACTGGGAGGTACTCGAACAGGATCGCCTCATTCTTGAAAACATGTCCGAAGGTGCGCGCGATCATGAGTTCCTCTATCAACACGACACCGGGCTGGCACGGGTCCGGCGACGCTGCGAGCAACTCGCGACCGAGCATCTCGCCCACGTCGATCGCGCGGACGCGGCAGCGCTTGCGAAGTAGTCTCCGATGACTCGGCGCGAAGGCAAATCGACCTCTCAACCCAACTGTGCAGAAGGAATCTCCAATAAAGGAATCTCCAATGAATGATCGCGCATCAACTGTGATCGACGACGCCGCCGCCTCGTGGGCGCCCGCCGACGGCGCATCGCTGCAGGAATGGATGGAAACGCGGGTTGCACGCCACCAGACGCGCCGCTACGACTGGGACGCGCTCAAGTTCCAGGCTGACTACGATCCGAAGTACCGGCGTGCTCAGATGCGCTATGTCGGCACCGGGGGCACTGGTGTCGCACAGGACGTCAACACGGTGCCGGCCGGGCACTTCACGTTTTCCACGATGGTGATCCCCGCGGGCAATGTCGGCCCCATGCACATTCATCACGATGTCGAAGAGATATTCTTCGTCTTGCGCGGCACGATGAAAGTGATCTGCGAAAAAGACGGCGAGCGTTGGGAGTCGGTCCTGCGTGAGCGCGACCTGATTTCGATCCCGCCCGGCGTGTATCGCGAGGAGCACAATGTCGGTGACGAAGAATGCCTGATGTGCGTCATGCTGGGCGCCGCCAAGCCGGTGACGCCGACCTACCCGCCGGACTCTCCCCTCGCGAAAATCAAACGATAGCGAGGCGCACGCATGGCGCGCAGTGGAACGACGATCGACGATCGGCTGGCGCGATTTCCCATGCTGGAGGTCGGCCCGGCGCATCAACGCATCGCCTATCGGTCGGCTGGCAAGGGGTTGCCGCTGCTCATGTTGCATGGCATCGGCGGCGGCTCAGGTTCGTGGCTACCACAATTGGAGATGCTGGCCCGCCGATTCAAGGTCATTGCGTGGGATGCCCCGGGCTATGGAAACTCGTCGCTGATTGCAGATCCGACCTCGATCGCAAGTGACTACGCTGATGCGCTCGATCGGTTGTTGGATGCGCTCGGGATTGAAAAATGCCTGCTCGTCGGCCAATCCATGGGCGCACTGATCGCGACGGCGTTTGCCCGTGCGCGTCCTTATCGCCTGCATGGCTTGTTGCTCCTTGGTCCAGCCGGCGGGTACGGTGAAGCAACCCAGGCGAAGCGCGATGAGATCCTCACCGGGCGGCTCGATACCATGGCAAAACTCGGCCCGGAGGGCATGGCGGCCCAACGCACCGCCGCTCTGCTGGCGTCCGATGCATCGAATGAAGCGCATGCCATCGTGGCCGCGAGCATGCAACGGCTGCGTCCTGACGGCTATGCACAAGCGGTGCGATTGCTCGTGAATGGGCAGCTCGTCAACGATGCCCGCCATGTGAGGAGTGCCACGATGGTGGGATGCGGCACGGTCGATCAAGTGACGCCGGAAGCCGGATGCCGTACGCTCGCCTCGGCATTTTCCGACTGGCAATACCGTGCCATTCCCGGCGCGGGCCATGCATCGAATGTCGATCAGCCGGTTCGGGTCAATCAACTCATCGAACGATTCGCCGGTTTCCTCGGAGCGAAGTGAGATCCAGCATGAATGTCCTGATGATCGGTGGCGGAGCGATTGGCCGCGAAGTCCTCAAGCACATCGGCAATGATCCGGTCATCCGGGTCACCCATGTTCTGGAGCTGGCTGAATTTCGCGAGCGCTTGCAAGCGTCGCTTGGCGGTGCGATTCGCGTCATTTCAAGTTTGGCGGAGCTCGATGTGCGGCCCGACTACGTCCTCGAGTGCGCGGGACACGATGCGGTCAAGCAGCATGTCCCCGCGCTCCTTCGTCGCGGACTGGATGTTGCCTTGGTATCGGTCGGATGCCTGTCCGAACACGGGCTGCCGGAAATGCTCGAACATGCCGCACGCGAAGGCAAGGCGCAACTCACATTGGTATCGGGCGCCATCGCAGGCATCGATGCGATCGCCTCGGCCCGGGTCGGCGGCCTCGATGAAGTGGTCTATACGGGCCGCAAACCGCCCGGCGGATGGTTGGGCTCTCCGGCCGAGAAAGTGTGCGACCTCTCGACGCTCAAAACGCCGACGGTCATCTTTGACGGGAGCGCGGGCGACGCCGCCCGCCTCTACCCGAAAAACGCCAATGTCGCGGCGACCGTATCGCTCGCAGGAATCGGGCTCGATCGCACTCGCGCGACATTGATCGCAGATCCCTCGGTCACGAAGAACATCCACCATGTACGGGTGACAGGCGCATTCGGTGAACTGGAGATCACGATTTCCGGCAGGCCGCTGGCGGACAATCCAAAAACCTCCGCCCTCGCCGCCTTCAGCGCGGTGCGCGCGCTGCGCAACCGCGTCGCAAGCGTCGTGGTGTAGGCGTCCTGTCCTTAGCCGCTTCGGAAAATCGCAATCAGCGATGCGGGCGGGGTATGGCTCTGATTCCTACCGGGTAATCACGACCAACAAGCTGCACGGCACATAGTCCACCAGCGAAGCGCTCACCGAGCCCTTCCACCAGCGCGCGGCCCAGCGCGACTCCTGCTTGTGCCCGACGACGATCAGGTCGCACTTGAGGTCCTTGGCCGCACGACCGATCTCCTCCACCGGCTCTCCGACAGCGAGATGCGGCGTCGACTCGAACCCGCGCTCCTTCAGCATCGCGATACCTTCGTTCAGCACACCCTGCATGCGGTTTTTTTCGGTCTCGATCAGCTCTTCGGGCACGAAACCTTCGGTCAGGAACATCGTGGAGGGCATGCTCGCGACCGCGAGCAAATGCGTCTCCGCGTGGGCGAACGAGGCGATATCGGCACATTCAACCAATGCCGACCGGCCCTCGGGCGTCCCGTCAAACGCCATCATGATCTTCTTGTACATCGTACTGGCTCCTCTTCTGTTTTCCAACGACAGGGCGCAATCATGCAACGGGCCTCTCCAAGCCCAATCGCGCCGTGCAGCCATCAAGCTACGCCCAAACTTCAGGTGCGTCAAACGAATCGGGTCGGCGGCGGCTCGCATGATGCGGGCGCCGATCGGGGGCGCACAACGCTTGCGGTATGATTCTTCATTCGCGCGAGATCACGCCATCGGCCGGTGGACGGATGCGCCTATCCCCTTGCCGTTCTTCAATGGCATCTGCCTGGACCCGACCATGAACGCACCCGAGATGAAGAGCAAGGCCGTCTTCCAATGGGAAGATCCGTTGCTCTTGGACGCGCAGTTGAGCGAAGACGAACGCATGGTGCGTGACGCCGCAAGGAAGTACGCAGAGGACAAGCTCGCACCACGGGTGCTCCAGATGTTTCGCGAAGGAACGGCGGATCGCGCCATTTTTCGAGAGATGGGAAGCCTCGGACTGCTTGGCCCGACAATTCCGGCGGACTATGGCGGGGCCGGATTGAGTTACGTGTGCTACGGGCTGATTGCACGCGAGATCGAACGGATCGATTCGGGATTTCGCTCGATGATGAGCGTGCAGTCTTCGCTGGTGATGGTGCCGATCCATGAATTTGGGACCGAATCCCAGAAGCGCAAGTACCTGCCGAAGCTCGCGACCGGCGAATGGATCGGCTGTTTCGGACTCACCGAGCCGAATCACGGTTCCGATCCTGGCAGCATGCAGACGCGCGCGAAGAAAGTGGACGGGGGCTTCCGACTGACGGGCTCCAAGATGTGGATCAGCAATTCGCCGATTGCCGACGTGTTCGTAGTGTGGGCGAAAACCGACGACGGCAAGATTCGCGGATTCATCCTCGAGAAAGGCATGAGCGGCCTCTCCGCGCCGACGATCCATGGCAAGGTCGGCTTGCGTGCATCGATCACAGGGGAAGTAGTGATGGATGACGTACTCGTGCCCGACGATGCGCTGATGCCTGGCGTCGAAGGGCTGAAGGGACCGTTCACCTGCCTCAACTCGGCGCGTTACGGCATCGCGTGGGGCGCACTCGGCGCCGCGGAATCGTGCTGGCTTACCGCCAGGCAGTACACGCTTGATCGCAAACAGTTCGGTCGACCGCTCGCGGCCAACCAGCTCATCCAGAAAAAGCTTGCCGATATGCAGACCGAAATCTGCCTTGGGCTGCAGGGATGTTTGCGTCTCGGACGAATGAAAGATGACGGTACCGCGTCCGTCGAAATCACTTCGATCATGAAGCGCAATTCATGCGGCAAGGCGCTCGATGTCGCCCGCATGGCGCGCGACATGCTTGGCGGCAACGGCATCTCTGACGAGTTCGGCGTCGCGCGCCATCTGGTGAATCTCGAAGTGGTCAACACCTATGAAGGCACGCATGACATTCATGCGTTGATTCTCGGGCGCGCACAGACCGGTATCCAGGCGTTCTTCTGAGGACTGCATGTCCCGTCCCGCAGCGTCCCCCGCGATACCACCGTCTCGCTTGAAGCGATGCGGATGGGCATCCGACGCGCGTCCGCTCGATACCGAATACCACGATCGTGAATGGGGCGTGCCGGTGCATGACGATCGCGCGCTGTTCGAGCTGCTCACGCTCGAGGGCGCGCAGGCGGGATTGTCCTGGAGCACCGTCCTCGCCAAGCGCGAGAACTATCGACGCGCCTTCGCCGGATTCGACCCCGCGCGCGTCGCCCGGATCACCGCAGCGCGACAAGCGCAATTGCTGCTCGATCCAGGCATCGTGCGCAATCGCCTGAAAGTGGCCTCCACCGTCGACAACGCCCGCGCATTTCTGGCCGTGCAGGAAGCGTTCGGGAGTTTCGATCGCTATTTGTGGCAATTCGTAGACGGCGGCCCCATTCAGAACCGATGGCGCAGCCAAGATAGAGTGCCCGCCGAAACGCCCCTCTCCAAGACGATCAGCAAAGATCTCAAAGAGCGCGGATTCAGATTCGTCGGCTCAACGATCGTCTATGCCTATATGCAGGCGGTCGGATTGGTGAACGATCATCTCGTCTCATGCCATCGGCATGCACCGGTCGCCCGACTCCGCTGACGCCGTGCAATTGCTCTGCGCAGACATACGTTGGTGATACGCGCATGCGACCGCCGCCCATGCCGCGGCCTAGGTCGATCAGCGGAATATTCGAACGCGGAGAAGTCTGATAAGCTCGACAGAGCCTGTGCGGGGGCGCGAATTAATGGTTCGGGGAAGGCATCCGGTGACCCGGATCGCATTGATCCGAAAACGTGACGAATCCTGCGAAATGGGAATCACGGTGGTCAAAACGCGCAGGAACTTGGATCAAACTGGAATCCGCCGGAACAGGGAATTCGTAGGGATCTTGATACAAGCGCTCTCGCCGGAGAAGTGTTCACGGAACGTACCTCCTGTCGTTTGGGTCGAAGAGGATCAAGACCCGATTTGGACTGAAGGAGTCAGTCAATGCTGAAGCAGTGGGTCGTATCGGCGGTTGCAGCAATCCTGGTTCCGTGTCACGGCGCGATCGCCCAAAGCAAGGATGCCCAGTCGACCGATGATGAAACGGCGGTTTTTCTGGTCGCGGCGCCGCGCCTCGTCGATGCCAGCTACCGGCACACGGTGCTCCTGGTGACGCCCACCGACAATGATCGGCACATCGGCTTCATCATCAATCGCCCGACCCAGCGCTCGCTGTCGAGCCTCTTCCCGCAGCACGAACCCTCGAAAAAAGTCGTCGATCCGGTCTTCTTCGGCGGGCCCATGTCGCGTAGCGCCCTGTTCGCAGTCGTGAAGGCGCCGAGCAGCCCGGGCAGCGGCTCCGTCAGAATAATGAAAGATTTGTTCTTCACGATGCGGGTCGATGTCGTCGACAAAGTCATCGAGAATTCGCCCAACGAAGCACGGTACTATGTCGGCTATGTCGAGTGGCGGCCGGGCGAGCTCCGCTATGAGATCAATCGCGGCCTTTGGCATGTGATGAATCCGGACGTGAGCACGATCTTTCGCAAGAACACCGACAACCTCTGGGAAGAACTGATCCGGCTTGCGCGCGCGATCACCGCCGACGCCAAGCAGATCCCCGCAGCGTTCGATACAGCCCGATCGCTTAATTGAGAACCTGGCACGTTTCGAAGCGCCATGCCAACAACGCCCGCGTAAGCGGGCGTTGTTGTTTCGTGCATCGGAGAACCTCGTCGTGATCCGTGGTGAAACGGAACGGCGTACGTCGATATGTCCTTTCACCATCCCAGATTTGAGCAGCCGTCGCGGCACCGCCGCAGCCGGCGCTCAAATCTTCTCGAACGCAAACTCCCCGCGCTTCGCGCGTACTGCGATGCTGTCCTTCGCGGCGAAACGGCCCTCGAGAATATGCCGCGCCAGCGGGTTCTCGATGCGCGACTGAATCGCTCGCTTGAGTGGCCGCGCGCCGTACACCGGATCGAAGCCTGCGCGGGCAAGCTCGACCAGCGCATCTTCACCGATCGTGAGCCGCATTTCGAGCTTCGCCAATCGCTCCTCGAGTTGCCGGAGCTGAATGCGGGCGATACCCTGGATATGCTTCTCGTCGAGCGCATGGAACACGACGATCTCGTCGATCCGGTTGACGAATTCGGGCCGGAACTGCGTCTTGACCTCGGCCATGACGGCGGTCTTGATGAGCATCGGATCGGACCCTGACATCCCTTGGATCATCTGTGACCCCAGGTTCGAAGTCATCACCACGACGGTATTGCGGAAGTCCACGGTGCGGCCCTGGCCGTCGGTCAACCGGCCATCGTCCAGCACCTGCAGCAGCACGTTGAACACGTCCGGATGCGCCTTTTCCACTTCGTCCAGAAGGATCACCGCATAGGGTTTGCGCCGGACCGCTTCGGTAAGGTAACCGCCCTCCTCATAGCCGACGTATCCCGGCGGCGCACCGATCAATCGCGCGACGGAATGCAGTTCCATGAACTCGGACATGTCGATCCGGATCATGTGATCTTCCGAATCGAAGAGAAAGGTCGCGAGCGCCTTGCACAATTCGGTCTTCCCGACACCGGTAGGCCCCAGAAACAGAAACGATCCGTAGGGGCGCTTCGGATCGGACAAGCCCGCGCGCGACCGGCGAATCGCATCGGCCACCAGGCGCACCGCCTCGTCCTGGCCGATGACGCGCTCATGTAATTTCGCTTCCATCGAGATCAGCTTCTCGCGTTCGCCCTGCATCATTTTCGATACGGGAATGCCGGTTGCGCGCGACACGACCTCTGCGATCTCCTCGGCGCCCACTTGCGTGCGAAGAAGCTTGTGCCGGGGCGCCGCATCCGCGCCCTTCTCGGCATGCTTCAACTGCGATTCGAGCTGTGGAAGGCGTCCGTACTGCAGCTCCGCTACCTTGTCGAGCTTGCCGTCGCGCTGCAGACGCACGATCTCGGCCCGCATCCGGTCGATTTCTTCCTTGATATGGGCGGCACCTTGGACGGACGCCTTTTCAGCCTTCCAGATTTCTTCAAGATCCGCGTATTCGCGCCCGAGCCGGGTGATCTCCTCTTCGATCAGGCCGAGCCGCTTTCGGGAGGCATCATCGGTTTCCTTCTTGATCGCTTCGCG
>JANMUI010000732.1:0-2654 GCA_031391405.1 Betaproteobacteria bacterium | reverse complement strand
ATCTCGCCCATCCAGACGAAGAGCGGCAGCGCGGCGAGATTCCAGGACGCCATCGTGCTCCAGAACGCCTGGAACAGACTCACGTCGGGTGGGGAATTCGTGAAGACCGCCAAGCCGAACCAGGCGACGCAGGCGAGTGTGATCGCGATCCACACGCCGGCGACCAGCAGCACGAGCATGACGGCAAACAGGACCAGCGCGATCGAGAGGGTAGTCACACGGTCTCCGAAAAATCCCCGCGCGCCGCCCGGTCTTCTTCGGCGAGCTGGTAGGCGGGCTTTTCGTGTCTTAGCACTGCAACGAGCTCATCCGCGACCGCGATGAAGAAAATGACGACACCAGCAACGAACGTGAGTTGCGGAATCCAGATCGGCACCCGGAGCAATCCTTGTGCGATTTCATTGACTACCCAGCTCTCATGGACAAAGCGAACGACCGCCCAGCACATGTATGCGAGGAATGCAGCCGTAATGGCAAGCGCGAACACTTCGGCGCGCCAGCGCATCGGACCGGACAGTCGATCGAGCACGATGGCCATGCGTACCAGCTCGCCACGTCGAAACGTGTGGCCCAACGCAAGGAATGCCGACGCGGCACAAAGCCATGCGGTGATGTCATCGGCGCCGCGAAAGAGGATGCCGGCTTCGCGGGTGGCCACCTGCAATAACATGACCACGCAGGTCAAGCCAAGACAGATGGCCGCCAGCACCCCGCTCGCGTGGTAGAGGCGATCCAGCGCGCTACGCACGAATTGCTTTATCCGTTGGGCGGTGGAACGCATGCCGGTGTTGGTGCCGGCATGCGTTCGGTCTACTTGGCGCGATAGGACTTGATCAGCGCCTCGCCATCCGGACCGGCTTTCTTGATCCATTCGGCCAGCATCGTCTCCCCGATCTTGGTGAATGCGGCTTTCATGCCGGCATCCGGCTCGATGACGTTCATGCCGTTTTCGGCAAGGTTTTTGTTTCCCAGCGCTTCGCGCTCTTCGCTGGTTTTCCAGCCGCGCTTCTCCGCTGCGGCGGATAGATCAGTGATCGCCTTGCGCGTTCCTTCGGGCAGGCGCTGAAAGGCGCGTTCATTCACGACCACGACATTGCGTGGATGCATGGCCGCGGTGTTGTAGTAGTGCTTCGTGTATTCCCAGGCCTTGAATGCCACACCGGTCGCAGAAGACGTAATCATCACATGCACGGTGTTGGTCGCGAAGGCCTGTGGAATGTCGGTGGCCTGGATCACCGTCGGGCTCGCACCCAGAAGCTCCGCAAGCCGCGCGGTCGCGGCGCTGTAGGTACGAAACTTCGTGCCTTTCAGATCCTCGACCGATTTCAGCGGGGTCTTGGTATAGACGCCTTGGCCCGGCCACGCAATGGAATAGAGCAGTCGCAATCCGCGTCCCTGCAGGCGTTTTTCAAGGAACGGCCTGTGCTGCTCGTAGAATTTCAATGCTTGCGGATAACCGACGGCGACGAACGGAATGTTGTCGACCTCGAACATCGGGTCTTCGTTGGAGAACTGTCCGAGCAGAAACTCGCCGATGGGCACCTGACCGGACGATACGGCGCGCAGGATATCGGGATGCTTGATCAGGGATTGGCCGCTATGGACAACGATTTCGAGCTGTCCATTGCTTGCTTTCTTGATCTCGTCGGCAAGCATGCGGATGTTCTGTGTATGGAACTCCGAGTCGACATAGGGCGTTGGCATGTCCCATTTGGTCTGGGCAAACGTGGCAGTCGCGAACGCGAATGCAGCAGCCGCGAACAGGATTCGCTGTTGCATGGTTTTTCTCCTCTGGAAAAGTCCGTAAGCGTAACCGGAATGCCGGGTCGGCGTTCTTTTCATTGGGCGAGGGAGGCGTTGACATGCCTTGCAATCGCGAGGGCCGCGGTGAGCCCTGGGGACTCGATCCCGAACAGGTTCACCATTCCTGATACGCCGTGATCCGCGCGTGTCGAGATCACGAAGTCTCGAGCGGGCTCACCTTTGGCCTGCAGCTTCGGGCGAATCCCCGCGTAACCCGGTTGCAGCGCGCCGTCCTTCAAGCCCGGCCAGTATTGACGGATCGCGGCATAGAAACTGTCGGCGCGTCGCGGATCGACGGTGTAATCGATTGCATCGATCCATTCGACATCCGGACCGAAGCGCGCCTGGCCCGCGAGGTCGATCGTGACATGGACCCCGAGACCGGCTGCTTCCGGAACGGGATAGATCAATCGCGAAAATGGTGAACGCCCGATCAGGGTGTAGTAGTTGCCCTTGCAAAGATGACTTGGCGGGATATGGGCAGCAGGAAATCCGGTGATGCGGCGAACCACCGACTGCGCGTGGAGTCCGGCGGCATTCACAACGAGCTTCGCGCGCACCCGCATCGGGTCATCGCCGCCGACACTGAGCAGGATGCCATCCGCGGAGATCTGTCCACCCAAAACCGGGGACTTGAGCGCCATCATCGCGCCATGCGCCTCGGCATCGCCTTGCAGAGCAAGCATGAAGGCGTGGCTATCGATGATCCCCGTAGAGGGCGAATGCAGCGCCGCGACGCAATGCAGATCGGGCTCGATAGCGATCGCCTGCGTTGCGGTGAGTGGACAGAGATCGTTGACGCCGTTGGCCGCGGCTTGTGCGCGAATCTTGTCGAGTTGGCCGATCTGATC
>JANMUI010000196.1:0-13607 GCA_031391405.1 Betaproteobacteria bacterium | reverse complement strand
CCGAAGGACTTGCCGACGAACTGATTCACCGCGCGCTGGCGCGCAGCGTAGATCTTGGCTTCGAGCTGGAAGCCGCGCCGATCGCCGGGGATCGCTTTACGTTGAGCGAAGCGTTATCCAATGTCGTTTTGAACGCCATTGAGTATGTCGACGAAGGCGGGCATGTTACGGTCCGATCAGGTGTTGCCGCCGCGGGCGCGTTCATCGAGGTGGACGATAACGGCCCGGGCATCCCTTTGGCGGAACGCGATCGGGTACTCGAACGGTTCTACCGCATTCCGAACACCCCCGGAGTGGGCAGCGGTCTGGGGCTTGCCATCGTCCGTGAGATCGTGCAATTGCATGGTGGCACGCTCGCACTCCTGGACGGTGAGAGCGGCCGCGGATGTCGCGTCCGCATGACGTTTCCCGCGATTGCGGCGATCGGCCGCTGATCGGGTAACCTTTTACCTCTCGTTCAGATTTTCCCCAAGGAGTCGCAATGGATATCAGGAGCATCGGCATTGTTGGTGCCGGGACCATGGGCAATGGCATCGCGCAGGCCTTCGCCGTGTCGGGCTATCCGGTCGTGATCACCGATGTTGGCGCGGCGCAACTCGAGCGTGCCGTCAAGACCATCGATGGGAGCCTCGAGCGACTGGTCAAGCGCGAGAAGCTCTCGGCCGATGACAAGGCCGGCGCAATCGGACGCGTTCGTACGACGACCAATATTGCTGATCTGGCGGGCGTCGATATTGTCATCGAGGCAGCTACCGAGAATCTCGCCCTCAAGCTGGAAATTTTCAAGCGTATCGATGCGGCCTTGAATGCCGATGCGATCATCGCCTCGAACACATCCTCCATTTCGATATCGCGATTGGCGGCGGCAACCGGCCGGCCCGACAAAGTCATCGGCATGCATTTCTTCAATCCGGTGCCGGTGATGCAGTTGATCGAAATCATCCGCGGGCTGGCGACCTCCGACGCCACATACGCTGCGGTCGATGCCGTTTCGCGAAAGATCGGCAAAGCGCCGGTGAAGATCAAGAACTCGCCGGGGTTCGTGGTGAACAGGCTGCTTTGCCCGATGATCAACGAAGCGGTGTTCGCGCTGCAGGAAGGTCTTGCCACCGCGGGTGAGATCGATGATTCGATGAAGCTCGGTTGCAATCACCCGATCGGGCCGCTGGCGCTTTGCGATCTGATCGGCCTTGACGTCGAGCTCGCGGTGATGAATGTGCTCTTCGATGGCTTCAAGGATTCGAAGTATCGCCCGGCGCCGCTACTGGTGGAGATGGTCGAGGCCGGGTATCTCGGGCGCAAGACGGGGCGGGGGTTCTACACATATTAGAATCAACCACAGAGGACACAGAGGAAGGGACATTGATTGTCAATCGTGTCGTACGGAGCGATTTTCGCGTCCCCTTCAAAGCGCACCAACTCGAACCCTGCTTTTCCTCTGCGTCCCCCCGCGTCCTCCGTGGTGAATTTCTTAGCGTTCTATTTCTTAGAAATCCGGGGCGGCAGCGCAGATGTCTATTCGAACAGATCCTTGACGGCCACCGACCAGCCCTCTACGACGTCCTCGCCTGACAGCGTATCGTCGGCAGTCAATAGGCTCGCATTGGGGCCACGGTAGACCGAGGCCGTGTGCTTGCGCGGATCCAATACGATCACCATCCTGCAACCGGCGGCGAGCCAATCGAGCACCTTCTCCTCGACTTCGCTGAACGTGTCGCCGGGAGAGATCACTTCGACCGCCAAATCCGGTGCGCCGGGCCAATAGCCTTCGGGGATGCCGATTTGCTCGATGCGCGCTCGCGAAACGAATGCAACGTCCGGCGCCCGGACCGTGTCCGGTTTGGTGGCGATTCGAAAGCCCGTTTCGGCGGCAAAGACGACACCCAATTGATGGGCTTCAACATGATTTGTCAGTCGCCAGTTGGCGCGGTTTGCAACCTTTCCGTGTGGCCCGCCCGCTGGTGGCATTTTCTTCAGCTCCCCTCGCACCAGCTCGTAGCGAAACCCGTCATCCCGCCTATGCAGGAGCTCGTCGGCCGTCACAAGATCGGTTACTGTGCTCATGATTGGAATCCTAGCACCGAACGCAACCGCCGCGATTGGCGACCCTCACGGTTTTGCCTCACCGTAGCTAGCCCCAAGCCCCGCTCTCGCATCCGATTGAATGCCGTACGGCGGGAACGGGTAGCGCAGACCATTCTTGCCAAGCGCATGCATGCCGGCGATCGCTTTGGGGAGATACTCAGGCGGCAAAGCCATCAGCATTTCCTCATCGAGCACGCCACCGTAGCGACGCTCGGCGTAGCAAGGGATCGACAAGCTCGGCTCGCGCGTGTGCAGCGCGCGACCCCATGAATCCGCACACGCCGATTCACCCACCACGCTCCAGTCGAAACGCTTGTAGCCGGCCCATTGCAGCCCGTTGATGAAATACATCATCTGTCCGGGTGTTGCATAAAAGAGGCAGATGTCGGGCGGATCGAGGCGCTTGGCGGCGAGCGGTGAGACCGCCATCGCCTGATACTTGCCATAGGGCACCACATTCATCGCCGCCTGATGTGCGCCGGCATCTGCAACGGTTGCATACCACACGCCTGCCATCCGTTTGCCCGACAACCATTCGCTGTCTTGCGGATGCAGGCCAATCACCGCACCGCATTGCGCGCCGACGAGATCGTCATTCGTGATGCCGATCGTGAATCCGAGACGCGCCGCCTGGGCGACGATCTGGTCGGTCGTGTGAATGCCGCTCGGCCGGCGAATCTTCGGAATCGCCTGCATGTCCTCGACCCTCTCGAACAGCTTCATGCCGATCGGGATCGCCTTCAACCGCAGCAGATCGTTGAGCGACTGGACGATGACCGGCCAATCGAAACTCTCGCGCACCTCAGCCATGACTTGCCTCCTCCAGCGGGTTATCGCGCCAACAAGCGACCCAGCGCTTCGAGCAAAGCGGCGGGTGCTTCCTCCGGGACGTAGTGCCCGCAGCCATCGATGACGAGCCCTTCCACATTCGGCGCAATGCGTTTGACCGCCTGGATCATCGATGGGCCCACGCCCATGCCGCCCGTTACCGCGAGGACCGGCATCGAAAGCATGCCCGACTGCGCGAGCGCGGCGACCTGTTTCATCGTCTCCGGCAACGCGCGGTAGTAGCCGACCGCCGATGCAATCGCATCGCGCCCCCGATAGACGCGCGCAAACTCGTCGAGGTCGTCATCGTTGAAAACACCCGGAGTCGGCGTGCGCGACTTGAACAGCCATTCGAGAAATTCGCGTTCGCGCCCCGCAATGAGCAATTCGGGCAGATTCGGCAGCATGTTGAAGGCGAAATGCCATGTGCGGTTCGCCGCGGCTGGCGCGAAGGGTGGCCACGGCACGAGCCCCGGCAGGACGGCATCGATCAACGTCAGTGTGCGTACGCGGTGTGGCTGCGCGCGGGCGAACGGATAGCCGATCCACATGCCCAGATCGAAGCCGACGAAGTCGAGTGACTCGAGGCCTAGTGCATCGACGGCGGCCCATATGTTCGCCGCGACGCTTTCGATGTCATAGGCCGGGGCAGGTTTCGCTGAATCGCCCAGTCCGGGCGGGTCGATTGCGATCACGCGATAGCGCTCCGCAAGCTGAGGAAATACATGCCGCCACACATGAACAGACTGCGGCCATCCGCCGACCAGCACGACTGGCCGACCCGCTCCCGCTTCCACGCAGTAAAGCGTCGTGTTGCCCGCGGGAACATCACGGCCGCGCGCCGACGGATACAATCGCGAAGCGTCATAGGCCATCATCGGATCCTCGCAGTACGTTATTCAGCTTTCACACCGGCCGCCTTGACGACCGGTCCCCAGCGCGATACTTCTTCCCGGATCGTTTTGGCAAACTGTTCCGGTGTGTCCGCGATCACCTCGGCGCCGATGGTGGCGAACCGATCCACCACGTCCTTCTCGCGGAGTCCCTTGACGGTCGCACCATGCAGCTTGGCGACAATGTCGGGTGACATGCCCGCGGGACCGACCATGCCGAACCAGGCGGAAATATCGAAGCCCGGGAAGCCGGCCTCCGCGATCGTCCCCGCATCGGGGAGCAACGGCGAGCGGTTTCGGCTCGTTACCGCGATGACCTTGAGCCGGCCGCTTTTGACGTTGGGAATTGCCGCGGTGAGTGATGCATCGCCCGATAGCAGCACCGCACCCGACAACAGATCGACCAGCGCCGGGCTCGCACCCTTGTATGGGACGTGATTGAGCTTGATCCCCGCGAGGATCGCGAAGTGCTCGATACCAAGATGGACAATGGTGCCGACACCGGGCGATGCGTAGTTGATCTTTCCGGGGTTGGCCTTCGCGTGCTCGATCAGCTCCCGGACGTTGTTCGGCGGAAATGACGGATGGGCGACCAGCGCACCCACTGCAATGCATACATTGGTGATCGGGGTGAAGTCCTTGAGCGGGTCGTACGGCAGCTTTGCGAACATGTGCGGGGCGACGCCAAGCGATGAAATCGTCGGCAGACCGATCGTGTAGCCATCTGGCGCCGCCTTGGCGATCGCATCTGCGCCGATCGTGCCGCCCGCGCCGGGTCGGTTCTCCACGACGACCGGTTGGCCGAGCGCATCGGATATCGCTTTCGCCGCCGAACGCCCGCATACGTCGGTTGGACCGCCCGCCGGAAACGGCACGATGAAACGAATCGGCTTCGAGGGATAGGTCTGCGCCGCGGCATTGCCCCCGAGCAAGGCAAGAAAAATCACGGTGCCATGGATAATCTTCAAATGGATCCCGCCGAAAATTCTTCGCATTCCATTGTGCCCTTCGTGTCCATTGCAGCGAACTCTTGTCGGATCAAACACTCCCCCACACCTCCCGCGCGACCTCGACGACCAGATCGAGCTTGCGCCGCGTTTGCTCCCATGTCATCACCTGTCCGCCGCCCGGACCGCTCGCGAATCCACACTGCGGACCCAGCCCGAGCTGTTCGAGCGGGACGAACTTCGCGGCTTCGTCGATGCGCCGCTTCAAATTGTCCTTCGATTCGAGCTCAGGTGTTTTGGTGCTGACCAGACCGAGAATCACGCGCTTGCCCGTCGGCACGAATTCGAGCGGCGAGAAATCTCCCGCGCGCGGCGTGTCGTACTCGAGCAGATACGTATCGACATTGATCGTGTTGAACAGCGGTTCGGCGATCGATTGGTAGCCGCCTTCGGCCATCCACATACTCTTCAGATTGCCGCGGCACAGATGCATGGCGATCGTCATGTCGGCCGGTTTGCCCACCAATATATCGTTGATGAGGCGTGCATATCGGCGCGTGAGTTCATCGACATTCTCGCCACGGTGCGCGACATCGGCACGGGCCTGTTCGTCGCAGTTGCAGGGGAGTGCGGTGTTGTCGAGTTGGAGATAGGTGCAGCCTTCCTTGCAAAGATCGACGATCTCCTCGCGATAGATTTTCACCAGGTCGCTGAAGTACTCCTCACGGTCGGCGTACACGCTCGTGTCGAAGGCGCGCGGCCCAAGAAAGAAATGCATGACATCGGGCGAGGCGATCGTGACCTTCGGAACACCGTGCCGCACATGCGCCTTCAGGAATCGGTAGTCGTCGGCAACGATGCGGTGTTTGCGCCGCAGCTTGCCCTTTGCGAACGGAGACGCAAGCGACCCAAGATAGCGGCCCGCATCGCGAAAGCCGAGTGCGCCGGACCCTTCACGCAGGCCGAATCCGTCGACCGAGTCGATAAACCCGGCCGACCACATTCGACGGCGGAACTCACCATCGGTGACCGAAGGCATGCCGATCGATTCCTCGAAGGCGATAACCTCGCGCACGCAATCGTCCTTGATGCGATCAAACGCTTCGGTGGTAATGGTTCCGGCACGGTGCGCACGGGCGGCTTCCAACAGGCGGTCGGGCCGCACAAAGCTGCCGACATGCTCGGCGCGAAAGGGGGGATTCAAAGTGTCACTCTCAATAGACGAGTCGGGGCGGCCCGTTGCAGCGTCGTTGCATGGTGGTGCATTGGCCCTGCAAGAATAGCACCGCGCGAACGCCGGAATTTCGCCCCGTGTCAAAGGGGTGGCTGAATGCAATGTGCGGGGCCCGCCCCGAATGGCACTTACTTAAGTTTGTTTATGCTCAAGCCTCCGTTCGCCCTGAGCTTGTCGAAGGGTAACGCAGGCGTGCCGACGGCGCGCGATCGTCCGCGCACGGACCCTCTGGCATTCACCCTTCGACAGGCTCAGGGCGAACGGTCAATCGATTCAGACCAAAAACGACGGAACGCGGACGCCATTTATCATGTCTTCGAGTGAGAAGACGGCTTGCAAATCGTTCAGTTGGCTCAAGTAAGTGCCATTCGGGCCTGCTCCTTTATCAAGGGGGCCTGCCCGCCACGCTTCGCCTAGTCGATGGTATGCGCGCGCTGCAAGGCTTCCACAACGGCGCGGTCGTCGATGACGAAGCCCATGACATCACCGGGCGGAACATTCATCCCGGGCCGCTTGGGATCGACCAGCAGCGACATCTGCGTGGCGGGTGCGTCGCCAAGGCGGTCGGCGACGAACACAAATCCGTCGTGGGTCGTCGGACCATCGATCTGCCACCCGCGCAGTGCGGGAATGAACAGCACTGTCCCGACCTTGAAACGGGCGGCCGCAACAGACCGCCATAGCACCAGCCGATAACGCTCTGCACCCAATCCGTAGGGTGTCTCGATGCGCTGAAAAACACTACGCCCGAGTGCGCCCGCGGCAACCGGCATCTTGCGGGCAAGGCGCGAGAAATAGCGACGGCAGTTCGCCTGTGGATCGCGGCTGGTCCCCATGACGCGATACGTGGCATTGCCGATCGCGCCGCTTCCAGCGGCAGCGAGCTCGCAGAACTGTCCGTCGGACAATATCGGACCAAGCGGCTGCCCATGCGTGTCACGCAGCGGGATCGCCGCATCGGCGTCGGGTTCGATCGACCGCGTTGCCACCCCAGTGAGGGTCAATGTGTACACGGCGGACGGGAGCGCTCCTGGTCGTGCGAACGCGAACGCGCCGGGATCGATTCGCGTTTGCGCGGGCGCATTGCCCGCCATCGCCACGACGCCGAGGCAAAGCGCTACCATTGCATGTCCGATGGCATGAACGACGTGTGACATTGTTATGGGCCAGGCAATGCGACTGAACGGCGCGGACATCGCGTCGTACGATCGCGACGGCGCGGTGTGCTTGCGCGGGGTGTTCGATATGCGATGGATCGATCTCCTGCGTGCGGGAGTCGAGCGCAATCTTCGCGAGCCCGGCCGGTACGCCAAACGGTATACGCCCGAGGGGCAACCTGGGATGTTCTTTGGCGATTACTGCAACTGGGATCGCATTCCGGAATATCACGCGTTCTTCCACGAGTCGCCGGCGAAGGAGGCCGCAGGCGAGCTGATGCGCTCATCCAAGGTGAATCTCTTCCATGCGAAAACGCATGAGAACATCGAGGCGCGCTTCGAGCAGCCGCCCGCTGTCGACGCCCTGCGTGACCAGTTCACGATTCTTGGCTGGCCGCTCGAGCCGGGTGATTGCCTTGCTTTCCACGGACTCACCTTGCACGGCGCGCCGGGGAATGCATCGAACAATCGTCGGCGCGCGTTCTCGGCACGATTTACCGGCGACGACGCACGATTCGTCTTGCGCGACGGGTTCATGTCGCCGCCACCACCGGAATCGGGCGGACCATGCGTGGGCGCGCCGATGGATTCGGCTGCGTTTCCGGTGATTTGGCGGCGAAAAGAGTAGGGCGCTCAAGAGTAGGGCGCTCAAAAATTCACCACGGAGGACACGGAGGACACGGAGGACACGGAGGACGCAGAGGAAAAGCAAAAGGGCGAGTAACGGCAAGCTCGTAGTGATCGATCTATTTTCCGCCCGAGGCTCCTTTTTAGGATTTCCTCCTTTCCCTCCGCTTCCTCCGTGGTGAATTTCTGAGCGTTCTACGACCTCGGCCTTACCGCAACCCCAGCATCACTTCCAGCTTCTGCTCGTCGAACCCCTGGATGGGTATTCCGTCGATCACGATCAGAGGAATACCGTTGCCGCCCAGCTTCTTGAATTCGGCGTTCGCCACGGCCGACTTCTCGATATCGAACTCCCTGAAGGCGACCCGGTAGGTCTGGAAGTAGGCACGAGCCCGCGCGCAATAGGGACACCAGCTTGTTCCATACATAGTGACCTGCCTGGGTGCCACGGTCACTTTCCGCCTGGCGGACTCCGGGCTCTCCTGCGTTGCTTTGGCGGGGTCCGAGGGATCCAACCGCGGCGTGGGGGGTCTTTCAGACTGAACGACGGTCGGCGGCGTGGCGGCGAGGGCGGGCCGCGAGGGCACGCTCTTTTCTTGATCGCCTGGCGGGACTGTCCCCGGCCGTGGCGTCGTGGAGAACGTGACGCGCCCTTCACTGTCCACCCAGCGATACAACTGTGCGTACGCGGGCGAGGCAAGGCAGATCACCAGCGCGAGGCAGGCCGACGCAAACGCGCGAAGCGATTTTGGGATGATCCGGGTCAGCATTAGCAGGATGTTGGTTGGATCGCGCCGTTCGATTCTGTGCCGAGAATCGTCGTGCGCGCAATCAGGTGGCAGGCCATTCGAGCGGATATTTTCACCGCCCGTTTGTTGGACAACGTTGGACAATGCGGCCTGACCATCATAATTTGTCCGGCGATGCCCGCGCGAGTATTTCTCTAGGGTGTTCCGGCCCGATAGGCCGCTCGCCAGGCCAGGTACCCGGAGATTGCCATCCCGGTCAGGATCACGAAGAGGCCAATCGTGATGTACAGCCCTTTCGTGGCGTAGATGCCGATGAAAATAATGTTTCCGGCGATGAACACGATCCACCCTTCGAGCACTTTCCGCGCCTGCAGCCATTGCCCCACCAGGCTCAAAGCGGTGGCGGTCGCATCGACATAAGGCAGGCTGGCGTCGGTGGCAAAGCGCATGACGCTGCCGAGCGCCGCAGCGATCGCCACGACGAGGAGCGGAACGCGCCACGTGTCAATCGGCGCGAGGCGGCGAACCGCGAGCACCGCGCGACCGGGTCCGCCGTGCAGCCAGGTGTGCCATCCGTACACCTGCAAGCCGACATACACGCCTTGGAGCAGAAGGTCGGAATAGAGGCGCGCATCGAAGAACACCGCCGCAAAGAGCCCAACACTGGCAATGCCGACCGGCCAACAATAGATGTTGCGCCGGATCGTGAGCCACTGATTGATGAGCCCAAGCAAGGTGGCGGTTGCCTCGATGCGGTTTGTGACTAGCCAGTCGAGTGGCGCCGTGAGCATGGTCAAATCGTGGCAATCGTGGACCGCGCCATTGTGACTGACAATCCGCGCCCGGCGCACATGGCGCATGCGCTGCCTGAATCGCGCTACGGGTCCGCACCGGACCGATTCGGTAAGCCAGATAGGGTCTACTGTACAATCCGTCGCCCTTGATTAAGACCGCCGGTGGCCGGATACAACGGTTGCGGAACGGATCACGCTGCGATAGCGAAGGGCAACGAGGAGGAACATGGCAGAAGCGATCGACACTTTTCCGCGTTTGCTGCTCCATCACGCCAAGGTGCGTGGTGGTCGTCCGGCTATCCGCGAGAAAAGCCTCGGTATCTGGCAGACCACAACCTGGTCCGAAGTCCTCACCGAAGTGCGAACCATCGCGTGCGGCTTGGCAGCGCGAGGATTTCGCCGCAGCATGAACCTAGCGATTATTGGCGACAATCGTCCGCGTCTTTATTGGGCGACGACCGCCGTGCAGGCCATCGGTGGCGTTCCAGTGACGCTTTATCAAGATGCCGCCGCGGCCGAATGGGTTTTTGTCTTTCAGAATGCCGAGATCGAATTCGCCATCGCTGAGAATCAGGAGCAGGTCGATAAGCTGCTTGAGATCCGCGATCGATGCCCGATGTTGAAGCATATTTATTACGACGATGGTCGCGGGCTGCGCCATTACAAGCAGCCCGAACTCGCGAGTTTTGAAAAACTCCAGGCGGCCGGACGCGATTTTGACCGCGCCAATCCGAATTTCTTCCAGGGCGAAATCGACCGCGGTACCGCGACCGATGTGGCGGCGATGTTCTACACATCGGGCACGACGGGTAATCCAAAAGGGGTCGTGCATACCCATCAGAGTTTGCTGGTCGCCGCACGCATGGGCGCTGAGTGGGAAAAGCTCGACGACAGCGAGGAAGTCCTCGCCTATCTGCCGATGGCGTGGATCGGGCAGAACATCTTTTCGTATGCCCAGGCGTATGTATGCGGATTCTGTGTGAGTTGCCCCGAATCGGCCGACACCGTCACCGCCAATATGCGCGAGATCGGGCCCACGTACTACTTCGCCCCGCCCAGGGTGTTCGAGGCGCTGCTCACCCAGATCACCATCCGCATGGAAGATGCGGGCTGGATCAAGCGCAAACTGTATGAGTACTTCATGAAGCTCGCGACGCGCGTCGGCGGGCGCATCCTTGACGGTGAACCGGTTGCTTTCACCGATCGTGTGCTCTATATGCTTGGCAATGTGTTTGCGTACGGGCCGCTTCGCAATGCGCTTGGCATGAGCCGTATCAAGCTTGCCTATACCGCAGGGGAGGCGATTGGCCCGGATCTGTTCAGCTTCTATCGCTCGATCGGTGTCAATCTCAAGCAACTCTACGGCTCGACGGAAACCGCGGTATTCGTTTGCGTGCAGCCGGATCACCAGGTGAAGGCCGATACGGTGGGTCCGCCAGTGCATGGGGTGGAACTCAAGGTGACCGATGGCGGAGAGGTGCTGATCAAATCACCTGGGCTCTTCCGCGAGTACTACAAGAATCCATCGGCCACCGCCGAAGCGAAGAATGCCGAGGGTTGGTTCATGACGGGCGATGCCGGATTCATCGATAAAGACGGTCACCTCAAGATCATCGACCGGGCCAAAGATGTCGGGCGCCTGGCCGATGGCACGCTATTCGCGCCCAAGTATCTTGAGAACAAACTCAAGTTTTTTCCTTACATCAAAGAAGCCGTGGCGTTCGGTGACAAGCGCGCGGCCGTCTGCGCGACGGTCAACATCGACATGGAAGCGGTGGGGAACTGGGCTGAGAAGCGCAACCTCTCGTACGGGGGTTATGTCGATCTCGCCTCGCGTGATGAAGTCTACGATTTGATCCGCGATTGCATCGAAAAGGTCAACGCCGATATCGCCGCCGAATCCGAGATTGCGGGCTCGCAAATCCAACGCTTCCTGATCCTGCATAAGCAGCTCGAAGCCGATGATGGCGAACTCACCCGTACCGGCAAGGTCCGCCGCGGCCACGTCGGCGAGAAATATGCGGCCTTGGTGGATGCGCTATACGGCGGCAAGAACATGGTGCATATCGAGGCGCAGGTGCGCTATGAGGACGGGCGGACCGGGTCGATTTCCGCTGACCTCAAGATCCGCGATGCGAAAACCTTTCCACCGGCCGCGGCCAGAAAGGCGGCGTGACGGCGACGATGGAAAATGATCGCGCCGCGCGCATTGGCGAGCAGATCCTCTCGATCGAGCGCGTGTCGCTTGCATTCGGCGGCGTCAAGGCACTGACCGACGTGTCATTCGATGTGCGTGAACACGAGGTGCGCGCGATCATCGGTCCGAACGGCGCGGGCAAGAGTTCGATGCTGAACGTCATTAACGGCGTGTACCACCCGCAGAAGGGGACCATCCGCTATCAGGGCCGCGAATATCACCATATGGACCCGCACGCAGTGGCGGTGAGCGGCATCGCGCGCACTTTCCAGAGCCTCGCATTGTTCAAGGGCATGTCGGTGCTGGACAACATCATGACCGGGCGTAATTTGCGGATGCGCTCCAACATCTTGCTGCAGGCACTGCGCATCGGCCCGGCGCTGCGCGAAGAGAACGAACATCGCGAGGTGGTCGAACGCATCATCGACTTTCTCGAGATCCAGGCCTACCGCAAAACGCCGGTTGGTCGATTGCCTTATGGCTTGCAGAAGCGCGTCGACCTCGCGCGCGCGCTAGCCATGGAGCCGCGAATTCTCTTGCTTGATGAGCCGATGGCCGGGATGAACATCGAGGAAAAGCAGGACATGTGCCGATTCATTGTCGACGTGAACGATGAGTTCGGCACCACCATCGTGCTCATCGAACACGATATGGGTGTGGTGATGGATATTTCCGATCGCGTCGTGGTGCTCGATTACGGCCGAAAAATCGGCGACGGCACCCCTGCTGAAGTGCGTGCCGATCAGGCGGTGATCGATGCGTACCTCGGCGTGAGTCACTGACGCCATGAACAAGAACACGCCCTTTATCGCCCTTTGTCTCGTGCTGCTGCTCGGCTTGGTGCTGCCGCTTGCGACCGGTGCGTCCGCGCCCGGGTTCTACGTCGAGGTGTTGCTGGGTGGCCTGATGGCCGGGGTGTTGTATTCCCTCGTAGCGCTCGGGTTCGCGCTCATCTTCAAGGCCTCCGGCGTCTTCAATTTTGCACAGGGTGCGATGGTGTTGTTCGCCGCGCTCGCGGTGGCACGCCTGGCCGAACGCATGCCGCTCTGGGCGGCGATCATCCTTGGCATCGTCATCATGACGATACTCGCGTGGTTCATCGAGCGATTGGTGCTGCGGCCGCTGGTCAATCAGGATCCGATCGCACTGTTCATGGCCACCCTTGGCGTGACGTTTTTTCTTGACGGCTTTGGCCAGACGGTGTGGGGCAGCGATATTTACAAGATTGAACTGGGCATGGCCAAAGAGCCGATGATGGTCCTGCAAAATATTTTCCAGGGCGGCATCCTGGTGAACGCGGAGGATTTTGTCGCCGCGATCGTGGCGGCGGCGCTGGTCGGCGGATTGGCGCTGTTTTTTCAATACACACCCACCGGGCGCGCGCTCCGTGCGGTTGCCGATGATCATCAGGCCGCGCAGTCGATCGGCATCCCGCTCAATCGGATGTGGGTCATCGTGTGGGCGGTGGCCGGTGTCGTCGCGCTGGTCGCGGGTGTGATCTGGGGCTCCAAGCTTGGCGTTCAATTCTCGCTTTCATTGGTGGCGCTCAAGGCTTTGCCGGTGGTGATTCTTGGTGGCTTTACCTCGGTCACCGGCGCCATCGTGGGCGGCCTGATCATCGGCGTGGGCGAGAAAATGGCCGAAGTATTTCTCGGGCCGGTCCTGGTGAAGGCCTTCGACCTGGCGGGCGGTGGCATTGAAAACTGGTTTGCCTATGTGCTGGCGCTCGTGTTCCTCTTGGTTCGGCCGCAAGGTCTGTTTGGCGAAAAACACATCGATCGGGTCTAACCATGGTTTATCGGGTCTACGCATGATTTACCGCGAGAACGGCCAGTTCAAATCGAGCTACGCCGCCGATCAGCAGATGCTGCCGATCGGCCAGGACCGCATCTTGATGGTCGCGTTGTTGGTCTTTGCTTTCGGCGTGCTGCCGATGGTGCTTGGCGACTATGTGTTTCTCTCGCTGATGATTCCCTTTCTGATTCTCGCGATCGCGGCGATCGGCCTCAACCTCTTGGTCGGCTACTGCGGTCAGATCTCGCTCGGGCATGCGGCCTTCATGGCGGTCGGGGCTTACGCGGCCTACAACCTGGTGC
>JANMUI010000194.1:0-2519 GCA_031391405.1 Betaproteobacteria bacterium | reverse complement strand
AGTCATCAAGGCCGGGCGCATCGGGCTGGTGAGCTGCAAGCGCTGGAAGGTCGCGCGCACCGGGGTCGAACCGTTGCGCGATCTGTACGCGGCGCGCCGCAAGCGCGAGGCGCACGAATGTACCTACGTGGCGGTCGGCGAAATCTCCGCGAACGCACTTGCCTTCGCCAAGGAAAAAAACATTCGCCTGCTGCACGATGCGGAGCTCGCGCGGCTGTTGCCGGGCGTCGCGCGTGCTGCGAAGTGATTCGGCCTACGGGAGCGGCAACAGCGGTTCCACCCCCGGCGCGAGCTGTTGATCGAATACCGTAAGCATCACCGCAGTTGCAGAATAGGCGCCCATAATCGCGGTGATGCTCACCATGCCCTTTCGTCCGAACAATCGCTCGGCCTCGGCGTATGTCGCCATGCTCACCTTCCGATCGCGGAACACCTCACGCCCCATGCGAATGATCGCGGCTTCTTTTTCGCCAAGGCCGTCGATCGGCTTGCGATGCTTCACGATATCGATCGCCCGCTGATCGAGCCCGGCCGTGCGGGCCGCTGGCTCATGGACGGTCCACTCGAACTGATGGCTCACCTCGCGCGCGACCACGAGAATCGCGAGCTCGGTGAGTGCCGGCCCCAGCTCCGCTTCGGTACGCAGCACCCGGTTGTAAGCACGGTGCGGTTCAGCGAGTCTCGTGTTGTGCAGCATCATGCCGCCCGGCCCTTGCAGGCCCGCGATCGAGACGGCAGAGCGCGTGTTCACTTCATCGAAGAGGCGCTGGCTTTGCTCGTCGAGATCCTCGCGCTTCACAACGGGCAGGCGATTGCGTGATTCTGGATATATGTCGGACGGATAGGTCATGGCGCCGTGATCGGTGGGTTACGACAATCGGTAGGCTTTCGTTGCGGTACCGCTGAATAGCGCGTGCTTTTCAGCTTGGGTTGCGTGCGCCGCGACGCGCTTGAACGCGTTCCATAGCACCGCGTAGCTGCAACTGCCCTTGTCGACGGGAAAATTGCTTTCGAACATGCAACGCTCGGCGCCGAATGTCTCGATGCAGGTCTCGAAGTAAGGGCGCCAAGTCTCCGCCAAGTGTTGCGACGAAGGCGGTTGTTCGCCGCTCGCAAAATCGAATCCGAACAGCCGCATGCCCATCCCGCCAAGCTTGACAAAGACGTTCGGGCAGCGCGCCACCGCCCTGATACCCGCGCGCCATTCGGCGAGGACGGCATCGCGTTTCCCCGCATACGGGCCGATCCCGATCGCGCCGCCGGTGTGGTTGAGGACGATGGTGGTCGCGGGGAAGTCGTGCGCGAGCGCGACCAGTTCGGGCAACTGCGTGTGATACATCCAGGCATCAAACGAAAGGCCGAGGGGTGCGAGCCTCGCGAACCCTTCTCGAAAACGTGAATCAGCAAGTACGTTTGGTGGCGGATTGGCCAATGAGCCACGCGCCGCGGGATCCGGGTGCCACGCCGAGATGTATCGCACGCCGCGAAATCGACCGCCGCCCGCCTGGATATGCGCGTCGAGGATCGGCGACACGCGCTCGCCGAGAAAAAGATCGGCGTGGCCAACGATACCGGCACACGCGCGGTGATCGCCATACGCGCCGCTCGCGCTGATGGCGGCGGCGCCGTTGAGGAACTCGGTTTCGCCGACGGGGCGTGCTTCCGGAGCGCCGTCTTGCCGGTACATCGCACCGGCTTCCACGGCCACCGTCGCGCGAATGTTATGACCCGAGTCCAGGTCGCTCAGCAAATCGAAGAAGAAGTAGCGGTTGCCCGGGCGATCCCAAAGATGGTGATGCGGATCGACGATCGGCATTGCCGGCTCGATGATCTCTTCCTCGCGCAAGGCAAGCCACGCGGGCCGGATCGGCAGGTGGTTTGATTGCGTAGCGGTAGAGCCATACATCGTGGATGCTCACGAGAATCGATGCTGGCGAGAGAATAGCGCATTGCCGGGCCAGTCCCCTTGCGCGACGCATTTCGTGGGGCAGGACTAGAATCGCTTTCGATCGGCGTCACAGCCGGCGATCCACCAGAGGAGACGACCCATGACACAGCCAACCAAGGGCGTGGCGAAAAGTCTGTTCGCATCCGCCGCTTTCGTCTTTGCCGCATCGAGTGTCTCGACCGTCCTCGCGCAGAGCAAAGAGCTCACGATGGGGAATGTCAATCCGCCCAAGCACGGAACGTCCATCGCGGCCCAGCAGTTCATCGACAAGCTCGCCGAGCTGTCCGGCGGCAAGTTGAAGACGATCCATCATCATTCCGGCGCGCTCGGCGGCGAGCGTGAGGTGGCGCAGCAGGTGCAACTCGGGTCAGTCGATTTCGCACCGGTTACCACCGCGCCACTCTCGACATTGATTCCGGAGATGTCGGTGTTCCAGTTGCCGTACATCTTTCGCGACTATGACCATGTCTTCAAGGCGCTCGATGGCACCGATACCCTGCAAAAGTATTACGACGCGGTGCTCGACAAGCGCGGCATAAAGCTGGTCGGCTTCATCGCCGCAGGCTATCGG
>JANMUI010000702.1:0-1546 GCA_031391405.1 Betaproteobacteria bacterium | reverse complement strand
GCCTCGATCGAGCGGAAGATCTCGAGACGGACCAGCGGCGCGAGCCCTTCGGTCGCCTCATCGAGAATCAGCAGGCGCGGATTGGTCATCAGTGCGCGACCGATCGCAAGCATCTGCTGTTCGCCACCGGACAACTGGTTGCCGTAATGGCCTTGGCGCGCTTCGAGGTTCGGGAACAGGGAGAACACGCGAGCGATCGTCCACGGCATCGATTCGCGCAAGCGGTTCGCGGCGGTCGCAATCAGATTCTCGCGCACGGTAAGGTTCGGAAACACCTGGCGCCCTTCAGGCACCAATCCGATCCCTGCCTGCGCCACACGATAGGACGGCATCGCGTGCATCGGGCGCCCGTCGAGCGTGATGCTGCCTGCCCGCGCCGGGGTGATGCCCATGATCGAGCGCACGGTCGTGGTCTTGCCCATGCCGTTCCGCCCGAGCAAGGTCACGACTTCGCGCGCTTTGACGTCGAGGCTCACCTTGAACAGTACCTGACTCCGCCCATACGCCGTCTCGAGATCGCGGATCGCGAGCATCAGTCGTCCTCGCCGAGATAGGCCATGCGTACATCGGCATTCGCACGGACTTCGTCTGGCGTACCGGTCGCAATCACGCGGCCATAGACGAGCACCGATATCCGGTCGGCAAGCTTGAATACCGCATCCATGTCGTGCTCGACGAGAATCATCGTCTGGCGCCCTTTGAGCGATGCAAGGAGCTCGATCATGCGCTGCGACTCTTCGGCACCCATGCCGGCCATCGGCTCGTCGAGCAGCAGGAGCCGCGGGCCGGTCGCAAGCGCCATCGCCACTTCGAGCTGGCGTTGCTCGCCATGCGCGAGATTGCCGGCGAGGACTTCGCACCGGCCACCCAAGCCGACCTCCAAGAGTACCTTGCGCGCCGGTTCGATCAGGGTCGCATCGCGGCGCGCGCTATGCCAGAACCGAAAACTGTGACCGGCATGCGCCTGCACCGCGAGCGCGACATTCTGCAAGGTGGTGAATTCCGGATAGACGCTGGTGATCTGGAACGATCGCGCAAAGCCTTTGCGCGAACGCGCGGGCGCCGAGAGCGCGGTGATGTCTTCACCTGCGAACCGAATGGTCCCTGCATCGGGTTCGAGGTTGCCCGCGAGCTGACCGATCAAGGTGGTCTTGCCGGCGCCATTCGGTCCGATGATCGCGTGCGCCTCGCCATCGCGCACATCGAAATCGATCGCGTCACTGGCGCGGAGCGCGCCGAAATGCTTGGTGAGACCGCGGACCTCGAGCAATACCATACGTGATTAGCAACTAAATTCCGCTATGGAGGGGATCATTGCTAGTCACGTTACCTTATTCATGGTGCTTGACGAACATCCCTGCCAGGCCGCGCTTGAAGAACAACACCGACAACACGAGCAGCGGGCCGAGGATCACTTGCCAATGCTGCGTCCAGCCCGCGAGAAGATCTTCGACCAGCAACAGCCCGAACGCGCCGAACACCGGGCCCACCGCGGTTGCCATGCCGCCAAGAATCACCATGAACATGATCTCGCCGGAGCGCGTCC
>JANMUI010000654.1:0-8350 GCA_031391405.1 Betaproteobacteria bacterium | reverse complement strand
TGGTCCGTCTCCGCCGTGTTTCTCGATCAGCTTCATCACGTCCCGGGCTAGATCAAGCGGGGTGTATTCACTCGACATTGGATTCCTCCTCAGCAATAAAGATTCCGTGAGGCGCCTCGACGAATCGTTCGGCATTGATTGCAATGCATACGTCACCACGCCCCTGTGACTGAGGAATTCGTCGCGCCTTGCCGCACGACAGCAACAGGCGTAACTACGAATGCGGCAGCGCGCGAACCACTCCTCCGGCGCAGTCTATATCAACACCCGTGAAAGCGAAACGACTGCGACTGCGACGGGCTTAAGGGGAGATACAAGCTCGCGGGCAAGGCGCGATTGACAAGGGCGGCGCAGCACGAATCAGACCATAAGTTACAAAGCAACCGGGCCTTGCAGATAGGTTGCCGACACGCCACCGTCGATCGGAACGCTGATGCCCGTGATGCTGCGCGCCGAATCGGAACACAGGTAGCCGATTGCGCTGGCGATCTGCTCCGGGGTAATGAAATCCGCAACCTGATTGATATCCTGACGATACAGTTTCGCCATCTCATCGAAACCGATCCCACGCTCATCAGCGAATCCTTGGATGCGAGTCTTGATGAACGGCGTCAGCACGGACCCAGGACAAATCGCGTTACACGTCACATTCGGATATTCGACTGTCTCAGCCGCTACTGCACGGGTTAGCCCGAGCAGCGCTGTCTTTGTGGCGATGTAATCCACGCGACCGGATTTCCCGGCCAGCCCCATCAACGAGGAAAGATTGATGATGCGGCCCCAGCCGCGCGCTTTCATACCGCCTAGGGTTAGTCGACACAGCTCAAAGGGCGTGGTCAGATTGACGCGAACCGCGTAGTCCCACTCTGCAAGCGGAAACTCGGTAATGCTGTGGTAGTGGCGCTTGACGGCGTTGTTGATCAGGATGTCGATCGGGCCAAGCGTGTCGACGGTTGCAGCCGCCAGGCCTTCAACCTGCGTCCGGTCCGAAAGGTCTGCGCCGTTGAAGCACACCTTTACGCCAAGCTCTGCGGCAAGATCCCGACAACGGCGCGCGTGCGCATTGGTATCACCAATATCGTTGAGCATCAGATCGCAGCCAGCCTCGCCCAAGGCTCTCGCGATCGCGACCCCAATACCGCCCAGGGCCCCAGTAATCAGTGCGATTCGGTGTTGCGGCATGACGTTCGCTCCTGTTTAACTATGCCCCCGACGTTGGCGGTATGGCGCGTTTGCCCGATAATACGAAGGTCAAACATCCGTAGCATAAGGCATCGCCGAAATGGATCTGAATCTCATCGACAAGTCGGTGTTGGTGACCGGCGGCAATCGCGGCATCGGACTCGCCATTGCACTCGCCTTTGCCGCCGAAGGTGCCAATGTCGCCATCTGCGGCCGCGACCAAAGCGCTTTGGCCAAAGCCAAGCACGACATCGAAGCATGCGGTGTGAAAGCGGTGGCCGTCGCAGTTGATCTGTTCACCGCGAGTGGGTGTGAACGCGCCGTTGCGGCGACTGTTGAAGCCTTCGGCGGACTCGATGTATTGGTCAGCAACGCGTCAACAAACATTGTCGGCCAACTCGAGACCCTGACCGATGAGCAACTCATAGAGCGCATTATGGGCAAGACACTCGCGACCATGCGCCTATGTCGCGCTGCCTTGGCTTATCTACGTAAAGCCAACGGTGGACGCATCGTCTGCATCGGCGGTTCTTCGGCGCGCAGCGTTAACAAGAACTCGCTGCCAAGCGGACTCGGAAATTCCTCGCTCGCCAACTTCGTCAAACATTTCAGCAACGATGTCGCACCCGACGGCATTACGGTGAACATCATTCACCCGCCGTTTACGAAAACCCATCGCTACCCCGACCGCGTCGCGGCACGCGCGGCTGAACGCGGGCTGTCATTGGCAGCGGCCGAAGCGTCGTTTGCAGCAGAGTTTCCAATTGGGCGCGTGGTAGAGCCGAGCGATATTGCGCCAATGGTGCTCTTCCTCGCCTCACGCCACGCGAGTGCAATCACCGGGCAAGCGCTCGCCATCGATGGCGGAGCGACACCCTATGTTGCGTACTGACTGAGCCCGACGTCTGCCCTTCAAGCTGCGCCCGACAATCCGTAAAGTCGGCGCGGATTGTCTTGCAAGATCGCGCGAAAGTGGTCGTCAGTTAGGCTCGTCTGCGTCGCAAAGAATTTGCGCACCGGCCCATCCCGGGCATCCAAGTGTGGGTAGTCGGATGCCCAAACGATGCGGTCAGTGCCAATAAGGCCGATGGTGGCAGCAAGCGTACGCTCGTCCGGATCACAACTGATCCAGCAATTTCGATTGAAGTACTCACTTGGGCTCAAGGTTAGCCAGGGCGCCAAATGGTGCAAGCGCTCGACATGCTCATCGAGTCGATCCAACCAGCCAGGTAGCCAGCCTGATCCTGACTCCAGATATGCCACCTGCAGGCGCGGGAATCGCTCGAACACCCCGCCGACAATCATATTGGCGCACGCCGTCATCTGCTCGAAGGGGTGCGAGATGGCATGGGTAAGGATGTAGCTGTCGTAGCGAAAGGAGCTCAGCGTGCGCTCATGACCACCACCGCCTTCGTGAAACGCGAGCGGCACGCCGAGCGCTTCAATTTCTGCATACACGGCATCGTAGTCAGGGTGGTCGAGATTTCGCGCATCGGCCGGCGCCGGGTGCGCCATGACACCACGCATCCCCAACTCCTTCACGCCGCGGCGAGCTTCTCGCGCTGCGACCGCGGGGTGGCGTAATGGCACCACGGCGACACCGATAATGCGCGCGGGGTCGTAACGGCATTGGTCGGCCAACCAATCGTTGTAGGCACGACAGACCGCTTCCGCATAGTCAGCATCATGAACGGTGGCGATCCCCATCAGCAGCATCGATGGGTACAACACCATGACGTCGATGCCCTCGGCATCCATGTCCGCTAGTCGCGCTGCCGAGTCCCAGCCGCCTTCACGACGATGCGTGGAGTCCGCGTCATAGAACGCCCCCATACCTTCCGGACGCCCGGCGCCAAGTCCGGAGCGTGTTGGCCATAACTGACCGTCGAGCTGGAACCGCGTGGCGCCGTCGGCATCTTTGACCATCGCCGGTCGTCGGTTCGCGTATTTCGGGTCGAGGTAGCGCTCCCACATATCGAGCGGCTCGACGACATGCCCATCGGCATCAATGACCTGGTAATCGCGCGACATTCGTTCTCTCCTTGATGATCTCGGATCTTCTTGGTCTGACTTCACCCGTTCGGTTGCAACACGATGCAATCTTCTGGCTCGGCGGATATGAAGACGGTATCCCCTACATTGTGCGTCGCACCGACCGACGAACCACGCACCACGAGCTCACGGTCTTCCCAAGTCAGGATGTACTCCGTGACATCACCGAGAAATACGCGTTGCTTCACATTCGCTTGCCAGTTATTGAGCGCGGCGGGATCCGCGCTCGAAGAGAGCCGCGCGAACGCGGGACGCAGCGCAAGGGTCACTTCGCCATTCAGGGAATAGCCCGGATTCGTGCCGTGCACCAGGGCCTTGCCGGCAGTCTCGACGACCGCTTTACCATCGCCGCTGAGATCATGCCGCAGCGTGCCCACAATGAGGTTTGCCGCACCCACGAAGTCAGCCACAAACTTGGTCCGTGGCTGTCTGTAAATTTCGCCCGGCGTGCCTATTTGTGCAACCGATCCGGAGTCCATGACGATGATTCGATCGGACAGCACCAGCGCCTCTTCTTGGTCATGGGTCACGAAAATCGACGTGACGCCAATCTGCTGCTGGAGTAGTTGCATCTCTCGACGCATGCTGGCGCGCAACCGGGCGTCCAAGTTGCTCAGCGGCTCATCCAATAGCAACACGGTGGGACGAACCGCCAACGCACGAGCCAAGGCAACACGCTGCTGCTGGCCGCCCGACAGGTTGGCTGCGCTCCGCTGCTCAAAGCCTCGCATCTCAACGAGTCCGAGCGCCCATTGGGTATTCTTTGCAATCTCCGACGCCGAATCACCTCGCACCTTCAGCCCGTAGCCGACGTTTTGCGCCACTGTCATATGCGGCCAAATTGCATACGATTGAAACACCATCGCCAAGCGGCGATGCTCGGTTGGAATATCAATGTTGTCCTTCGAGGAGTAGACGACATTGCCGTTAATTCGAATCACCCCCGAATGCGGCTTCTCTAATCCTGCAATCGCACGCAATGTGGTGGTCTTGCCGCAACCGGACGGACCGAGCAAGGTCAGGTGCTCGCCCGCGATAACTTCAAAGCTAATGCCGTCTACGGCGATCGCGTCGCCATAGCGAACAACGAGGTCCTCGACCTCGATGAGGTTTGTGCCGCTACTGCTACTTGATGCTGTCACTGAACCTGTACCCCTGCTGGCAACCGAGTGGCCACGCCCCCCGACGCAACGCCGACATGGACGTATTTCTTCGGGACGTATTTCTTCACCATTGCCTCAGCCAAAGCGCATGCGCGTGCTGATGAGTTGACCGGTCATATAACGACTTGCCGGACCGGCCAAGAAAAGCACGGTCTGTGCGATATCTTCGGGCAGACTCAGTCGTCCCAATGGATCCTGGCTCCAACGCTTCTGCCACTCTTCGTCGGTCAGCGTGCCCCTGGCCATCGGCGTATCCGTCGTGCCTGGATTGATCGCGTTGACGGTGATGCCGTTCGGACCGAGCTCGAGCGCGAGTGACTTCGCGTAAGCAATCACGCCGCCTTTTGACGCTGAATAATGCGCACCACCGGCCAGCCCAAAGATGCCACGATCGGAGGCGAGCAAAATAATTGAACCTCCACCTTGATCAACCATCACCCGTGCGACCGCGCTGGTGATATGAAAGGTGCCGTGCAAGTTCACTCCAATCACCTTGTGCCAGTCCTCGTCGCTCATCTCGAGCACGGTTTGGCGCACAGAAATACCCGCGCAATTAACCAGCACATCTATCCGACCATACGCATTCATTGTTTGCGTGACCAGGGCTGCACACGATGACCGTTGCGCGACATCCAGGGTCAGTGCTTGGGCAACACCGCCAGCCGCGTTGATCTGCGCAGCCGTTGCTTGCGCTGACTCAATATTGAGGTCGGCGACGACGACCGCGGCGGCATTTTTCGCCAACGCAACGGCGCAGGCATTGCCAATGCCGCGACCCGCGCCGGTGACAATGGCGACTTTGTTTTCGAAAGACATCGATTCAGTTTCCTGATGAACGGGACTGTCCCAAGATATTGCCGCCAAGAACCCAATAGCCCAGGCCGATAACGATGGCATTGATGGCGAGCAGTATGACCGACAACGCCGCCACCGCCTCCCAGCTCGGTAGCAGATATGCGTCCATGATTGCGGTGGCGATGACCGTCGTCTTCGAGTTGTACAGCAACACCGAAGAGCTGAGCTCCTTCACCGACGGCACGAAGATCAAGATAAACCCCGCGAGGATGCCGTTCTTCATCAGCGGCACCGTGATATCGCGCAAAACACGCAATCGCGATGCACCCAATACGCGCGCAGCACTCTCCAGTTCAACATAGATGCTTGCCAGCGACGATACGCAACTCATGAATGCGAACGGCATGAACTTGGTGAGATAGGCCAGCGCGATGATGGTCAACGTGCCGTACAAAATGATGGGTCCCTGGCTATATGCCGCGAACAGGCCGACCGCGAACACCATTCCAGGGATCACCAGTGGCGCGGTGGCCAGAAACGCCAACCAGGAGCCAAACGGTACGATTTTACGTTCGCTCAAATAGGCGATGACCGATGCAATCAAGACACCCAGGACGCCCGCGGCGAGGCCGGTGATGATACTGTTCTTGATCGACAGCCAGCCCCCTTCGTACTCACCCAGCACGTAGAAAAAGTTAGCGAAGGTGAGATTGTCGAACGCAAAGCCGCGCCACGAATCCCTCAGCAGCGAAGTGCCGATAATCATCGTGTAGGGGAGAATGAATGTGAACAGGATGACCACAAAAGCGAAACCGAGCGCCGGCCATTTCCATTGCCCCAAGGGAACCCGGTGTCGGCGCCCACCTTTACCGCGAATGGTCGCGTAACTCCCGCGGCTGAGCATTTTGCGCTGCAACCACAACAGGACGAGCGTGATCAGCAGTAGTGGCAACGACAAGGCCGCGGCCAAACCGATCTGCGGCGGATACTCAAACAATGACCACAACTGCGTGGTGACCACGTACACCTGCGCGGGCACGCCAATGACCGCGGGCACACCGTAGAGAATGAGGGATTCAAGGAACATCAAGATGAAGCCGGCAATGATCGCCGGCCACGCCAGCGGGATGGTGATGGTGGTCAAGATACGGAACCTTCCCGCACCGCATATTTTGGCGGCCTCTTCGATCTCGGTGTCCATCATTTCGAAGGCGTTGTACATAAACAAAAACGCTAACGGGTAGACCGTCGCCAAGGAAACGAGCACCAAACCTTCCATCGAGAAAATATTGATCAGTGCCTCGCCCGAACCGGTTAGGAAGCGCCACGTTTTGTTCAACACCCCAGCATTCGGGCCGGCGAGCAAAATCCACGACAGCGCGTTGACAAAACCAGGGGTGACGAAAGCCCCAAGAACGCACAGCCGGATGATATTGCGACCGGGCACATCAGTACGGCTGACCAACCAGGCAAGAGGGGCCCCCATGACCATGCCCAGAACTGCGCACACGACGCCAATAAAAAGCGAGTTCTTCATTGCGATCTGAAATCGCTCGACGCGGAAAATCTCGGTGTAGTTAACGAGTGATAAGCCCGCCTCGGTCTGGAAACTCTTGGCAACGAGGTGATACATGGGCAGCACGACGAGGACCAAGAGCACGGCAGTAATCCCGATCCACAACAGCGTTGCGGGATTGAGCCAGCGGCTCGCGAACGTCGATTCCGTCGCGTCGCGGTGAGCGGCGATGCGCCCTGGAATTGCTTGGTTCATAACTGACGTGTCGCGTCCCTTCAAATGGCGGAGCTCAAGCGGCTAAATCTTTGGCCGCTCTAGTCGCACGCCCAAGGCCTAACAAGTACGCGCATCGGTATCTCGCCGAGACTCAGTATCGCTTCAACCGGCGCTTTGAAACGAAGGCCATCCTTCCGCCGTTGATCAAGGCTGCCGCGACCACCGGCGCTCGGACTGATTCGCGCGTGCGGGTGGCTGAGATTCATTGCGAAACCCGTGCCTCCTCGCCTTAAACCCGTTGGCCGTAGGCGCAAGAGGCACGGGGTTAGCCTTACGTTCGCTCAGCCGCCGAAGATAGCGGTGAATTTCTCGCGAGCACCCTTCAACCACTCCGCGACCTTAACCGGATCGGCGAGCAACACCTTCATCGTTTTCGGATCTGGGTACTCCGGTGGGTATTTGATCTTCGGGCTATCGATCGCTGAGAGCATGCCACCATCAACGTAAAACTGCTGGCCTTCTGGAGACGTGATCCAATCAATCAGCAGCTTCGCCGCGTTTGGGTGCGGCGCATTCTTTAAGTGCGCGACCGGGCCAAGTTGTCCAAACACACCGTCTGCGGGAAACACGGTTTCTATCGGCATGCCACGATTTCGTGCCGGTACGGTGATCTGGTGATCACACAGCCCGATCAAACGCTCGCCACTGGCCAGGATGTTGGTTGCGTCGCACGCCTGCTGAGTCATGATCTCATTGGCCTTCAACTTTTCGAAATACTCCCAGCCATACAATTCAACGAGGTGGTAGTCGAGAATTGCTCCGGTGCCACTCGCTTTGATGTGACCTTGGATCAGCTTGCCCTTGTACTTGGGATCCGCAAGTTCTTTCCAGGTGCGCGGAATCATGTCGCCCTTGATGAGATTGGTGTTGTACTGGATAGCGCCGAGACCAATCTGTGATGCGTGCCAGTAGTGTTCGGGGTCGAAGTAATCCTTGCTGCGATAAAGACCGATGCTGGCGGGGATGTACGGTGTCAGCATCCCCTTTTCCTTCAAGGTGTAGAAGTGTCCAACGACTGAAGTATCGATGACGTCTGCGTTGTGCACGCCCGTTTCGAACTCTTGCACCGCGCGGTTGAAGGCCAGCGATGAGCTAAGCCGCGTCATAACCACCTTGATGCCAAGTGCCTTACTCGCGGCTCTGCCAATGGCGGTTGCAGTAAGGGTCGCGCGTGCAGTGTAGTAGTGGACGGTGCCCTCTTTCATGGCCGCCGCCTTTTGCTCCGCGGTGATTCCCGGTTTCACCTGCGCAAAGGCAGTGGGGCCTGAGCAAATCACTGCCGCAAGAACCAACAGCTGCCAACTCTTACGTATGGAAGCCATCCCAATGAAAGTAATAGTCTTCGACGCTTGCATACCGACCTCCT
>JANMUI010000641.1:0-15216 GCA_031391405.1 Betaproteobacteria bacterium | reverse complement strand
GGCTGGTTGTATCGGATGGTCCACCGGATCGAAACCGGCAAGGGCCGCATCGATGACCTCGACAAGTTGATCTCGGTAGCCGACAACATCGCCGGCCGCACGATCTGCGCGCTTGGCGACGCCGCAGCGCTACCGGTAAAGAGCTTCATCCAGCATTTCCGCAGCGAGTTCGAGTATCACATCGCACATAAGCATTGTCTCGTCGGTCCGAACGCGAAGCCGGTGGAACAGAGGGTGGCGGCATGAGGCTTTACGTTTGTAGGGGCTTGGGGGATATACAAGGGGAGCGCCCCCTTGTTCGTACGAAATTGTTTCCCGGCCTCAACAGCAGGCATCCCCTATTCAGTTTCGACTTGGCCGGCAGCAGGGATGCGACCGGCGGTGCGCGGCCGGGCACCGGAGCTTGCATGAGGATCAAGTGAAATGAGTGCCCCAGTCGCGAGAGTCGAAATTGACGGAAAGATCGTGGAGGTGCCCCCCGGCTCCATGGTCATGGAGGCCGCCAACAAGCTCGGCCTCTACGTTCCCCACTTCTGCTATCACAAGAAACTCTCCATCGCGGCGAACTGCCGCATGTGCCTGGTCGAAATCGAGAAGGCGCCCAAGCCGATGCCGGCCTGCGCCACGCCGGTGACCGACGGAATGAAGGTCTTCTCGCAGTCCGCCCGCGCGCGGCAGGCGCTGAACGGCGTGATGGAGTTGCTGCTGATCAATCATCCGCTCGACTGCCCGATCTGCGATCAGGGCGGCGAATGCCAGTTGCAGGATCTCGCGGTCGGTTACGGCGGCAGCGCGTCGCGGTTCGAAGAAGACAAGCGGGTCGTGCCACGCAAGGATCTTGGGCCGCTTGTGGCGGCGGAAGAAATGACCCGCTGCATCCAGTGCACGCGCTGTGTGCGTTTCGGCCAGGAAGTGGCCGGTATCATGGAGCTTGGCATGATCGGGCGCGGCGAGCATGCCGAGATCGTCTCATTCGTCGGACGCTCGGTCGACTCCGAACTGTCGGGCAACATGATCGACATTTGCCCGGTCGGCGCGCTCACGTCCAAGCCGTTTCGCTACTCCGCGCGCTCGTGGGAGCTCGCACGTCGCAAGACCATCGCACCGCACGACAGTCTCGGCTCCAATCTCATCGTGCAGGTGAAGCAGAATCGCGTGATGCGCGTGCTGCCGCTTGAGAATGACGATCTCAATGAATGCTGGATCTCAGATCGCGACCGCTTCTCATATGAGGCGCTCAACTCCGACCAGCGATTGGTCAAGCCGATGGTGCGCGAGGCGAGCGGTTGGCGCGAGGTCGATTGGCAGGCCGCGCTCGAGCTTGTCGCCAAGCGGCTGCGAGGCACTGTGGCCGAGTCAGGGGCGAATGCGATCGGCGCACTCGCGAGTCCAACCGCCACGGTCGAGGAAATGCATCTGCTTGCCAAGCTCATGCGCGGCCTTGGCAGTGCCAATGTGGACTTTCGCTTACGCCAGACCGATTTCAGTGCTGACGGCAAGACCATCGGCGCACCCTGGCTGGGGATGAAGGTCAACGAGATCGAGGAGCTTGATTGCGCCCTGGTCGTGGGATCCTTCCTGCGCAAGGACCATCCGTTGCTCGCCAGCCGTTTCCGTCAAGCGGCCAAGCGCGGACAGCAGTTGCACCTGTTGCACATTGCCGCCGATCATCCTCTGATCGACCGTGTGAACCGCATCGTCGTTGCGCCAAGCGAGCTGGTTGCGGGCCTCGCGTCGATCGCGCGTGCGGTCCTGGAAGCGAAGCAACAACCCCTGCCGGAGCATCTGCGCGATGTTGCGGTGACTGACGCGGCGCGCAACGTCGCGCAAAGCCTCGCGCGCGGTCGCAAGATCGGGGTGTTTCTCGGCAACACGGCGCAACAGCATCCGGATGCGGCGCAGCTCCACGTTCTCGCGCAGATCGTTGCTAGTACCGTGGGTGGGCGGGTCGGTTTTTTCGGCGAAGCGTCCAACAGCGTGGGTGGGCATCTTGCCGGGTGCATGCCGGGACCGAATGGCTTGAATGTGCGCGAGATGTTGTCGCAGCCAAGAAGTGCATACCTGCTATTCAATTGCGAGCCCGAGCTCGATGTCCATCATACGGCCGAGGCGACCGCCGCCATGCGCGCCGCGAAATTCGTGGTCGCGATGACGCCATTCCGGACCACCGCGGTCGACTACGCCCATGTGATCCTGCCGATCACGCCCTATTCGGAAACGTCGGGCACCTATGTCAATACCGAAGGGAGAATGCAAAGCTTCAATGCCGTGGTGCGGCCGCTTGGCGACGCGCGACCGGGTTGGAAGGTGCTGCGCGTCCTTGGCAACGTACTTCGCCTCGACGGATTCGATCAAGATACCAGCGAAGGTGTCCGCGATGAGGTGTGCCAGCCCGCGGCCATCGAAGCCCGTCTTTCCAATGTAATCAATGGTGTTCCGGCAGCGGTCAAGAGCAAAGCTAACGGCGCGCTGGAACGGATCGCGGATGTGCCGATCTACTGGACGGACAGTCTCGTGCGGCGAGCGCCGTCGCTGCAGCAGACCGCTGATGCGCGATTGCCTCGCGCAATCATGTCATCGGACACCCTGCGCAAGCTTGGTATCGCAGCCGGGGTGAAGGTGAAAATCAAGCAGGGCGCAGGCGAAGCCACGCTCGAAGCCGCGAGCGACGATGACTTGGCGCCCAACTGCGTACGCATCGCGGCCGGTCATCCGCTGACTGCGAGGCTTGGATCAATGTTCGGAACGGTGACGGTGGAGCGCGCCTGATGATCCCGTCGCTCGACACGCTCTCGAGCAGTTTCCCCTGGGCATTTGCCGCCGGCAAGACGCTGTTTTTCATCGTGCTCATCATTCTGCCGCTCCTCTTGATGGTCGCCTACCTCACGCTTGCCGAGCGCAAGGTGATCGGCTGGATGCAGATTCGCGTTGGACCGAATCGCGTGGGTCCGTGGGGATTGATCCAGCCGCTCGCCGACATGGTGAAGCTGCTGACCAAAGAAATCGTCATTCCAACCGGCGCGAACAAGACGCTCTTCATCCTGGCGCCGGTGCTGTCGCTGATGCCCGCATTCGCCGCCTGGGCGGTCATTCCGTTCGCACCGGAATTGGTCCTCGCGGACGTGAACGCCGGTCTGCTGTATGTCATGGCAATCACCTCCATGGGCGTGTACGGCGTCATCATCGCGGGCTGGGCCTCGAACTCCAAATATGCGTTCCTTGGCGCGATGCGCTCGGCGGCACAGATCGTCGCCTATGAGATCGCGATGGGCTTTGCATTGGTCTGCGTCTTGCTGGTTGCGCAAAGCCTCAACCTCTCCGACATCGTGAATGGGCAAGGCAGGGGCCATTTCGCCGAGAAGGGCGTCTCGATTCTTTCGTGGAACTGGATTCCCCTCTTTCCGATGTTTCTGGTCTATTTCATTGCCGCGGTGGCCGAGACCAATCGCGCGCCGTTCGACGTTGCCGAGGGCGAATCCGAGATCGTTGCGGGCTTCCACGTCGAGTATTCGGGCATGATGTTCGCGGTGTTCTTCCTGGCCGAATACGCGAACATGATCCTGGTGTCGACCCTCGCTGCGATCATGTTCCTGGGCGGATGGCTGCCGCCGTTCGATTCGGTCTTTACCCATGCGGTGCCGCCGACCATCTGGCTCGCGCTGAAAGTGGGCTTCCTGTTGTTTTGCTTCCTGTGGTTTCGCGCGACTTTCCCGCGCTATCGCTACGACCAGATCATGCGACTTGGCTGGAAGGTCTTCATCCCGTTGACGATTATCTGGCTGGTCGTCGTCGCCGCCTGGATTCAAACGCCTTACAACATCTGGCGTAGCTAATATGCTCGAAAGTATCCGCGATTTTTTCAAGACGTTCCTCCTCCTCGAGCTGGTGAAGGGGATGTGGCTCACCGGCCGTCATCTCTTCAAGCGCAAGATCACGATCATGTATCCGGAGGAAAAGACGCCGCAGAGCCCGCGCTTTCGCGGCTTGCATGCGCTGCGCCGCTACCCGAACGGCGAAGAGCGCTGCATCGCGTGCAAACTGTGCGAGGCAGTGTGCCCGGCGGTCGCGATCACGATTGAATCGGAGCAGCGCCCCGATGGCACGCGGCGCACGACGCGATACGACATCGATCTCACCAAATGCATCTTCTGCGGCTTCTGCGAGGAGTCGTGCCCGGTCGACTCGATCGTCGAAACGCGAATTTTCGAATATCACGGCGAGAAGCGGGGCGATCTCTACTACACCAAGGAAATGTTGTTGGCGGTGGGGGATCGCTACGAAGAACAGATTGCCCGAGACCGGGCGGCCGACGCGGCATATCGTTGATGATGATTGACCATGAATGACGCTTGTTCGTTTCCCGTTTCCCGTTTCCCATTTCCCGTTGCGCGTTTCCCGTTTCCCATCCCGCTCGCGCGCCAATGAGCTTCGAAACCATCCTGTTCTGGGCTTTCTCTTGTGTGCTCGTGGCCGCCGCGCTTGGCGTCATTCTGCTTCGCAATCCGGTCCATGCGGCCCTTGCGTTGGTGCTTGCCTTCGTCACCGCAGCTGCGCATTGGTTGCTGCTGCGCGCCGAATTTCTGGCGATTACACTGGTGCTGGTGTACGTGGGCGCAGTGATGGTGTTGTTCCTCTTCGTCGTGATGATGCTCGATATCAATGTCGATCAATTGCGCGAAGGATTCATGAAGTTCCTCGCCGCGGGGCTCCTGGTCGGCGGATTGATGGTTGCCGAAATGGTCGCGGTGTTCGTGAACGCCAAGTTCTTCGGTGCGGACCGTCTACCCGTGCCGCCTGATCCGGGGCCGGGCTATAGCAATACCAAGGAGCTTGGCCGCGTTCTCTATACGGATTACGTCTTTCCCTTCGAGCTTGCGGCCGTGGTGCTGCTGGTGGCAATCATTGCCGCCATCTCGCTTACCATGAGAAAGCGCAAGGACTCCAAGTTCCAGAATCCGGCGGAACAGGTGGCGGTGCGGCGGGAAGATCGAATCAAGCTGGTTTCGATGCCGGCCGAGAAAGCCGGCGAATGATCGATTCGCCGCCAATCACCAAATAAAATCTCGGCATGCTCTCCCTTTCGCACTTCCTCATCCTGGGCGCGGTCCTCTTCGCGATCAGCATCGTCGGGATCTTCCTCAACCGGAAGAACGTGATCATTCTTCTCATGGCAATCGAGTTGATGCTGCTTGCGGTCAACATGAATTTCGTCGCGTTCTCGCATTTCCTGGGCGAGATCTCGGGACAGGTGTTCGTGTTTTTCATTCTCACCGTCGCGGCTGCCGAATCCGCGATCGGGCTCGCCATCCTGGTGGTGCTGTTTCGTAACCTGCGCACCATCAACGTGGACGATCTGACCGAGCTCAAGGGTTGACATGATAAGCAACAAGCTTCTTCTGCTCGTCATTCCGCTCGCCCCGCTTGCGGGGGCCATCCTCACCGGGCTCTTTTGTCGCGTGATCGGCCGGACGGCGGCACATCGCATCGCGATTCTGGGCGTTTCCATTTCAATGGTGCTGTCGATGCTGGTTGCCTGGGAGGCGTTCACCACCGGCGCAACCACCAACATTTCAATCTACACATGGTCGTTGGTCGGTGACGTAAGACTGGAGGTCGGGTTCCTCATTGACCGGCTCACCGCGATCATGCTGGTCGTCGTCACCACGGTATCGCTGCTCGTACACATCTACACCATCGGCTACATGGATGGCGATCCGGGCTACAACCGGTTCTTTTCGTATATTTCGCTCTTCACCTTCTCGATGCTGATGCTGGTGATGAGCAACAACTTCCTGCAGCTCTTTTTCGGATGGGAGGCGGTCGGTCTCGTTTCCTATCTGCTGATCGGTTTCTGGTACACCCGAGAAACGGCGATCTACGCGAATCTGAAGGCGTTTCTCGTCAATCGGGTCGGCGACTTCGGATTCCTGCTTGGCATCGGACTCGTACTCGCCTATTTCGGCACCCTCGACTATGCAGAAGTGTTCGCGAACGCCGGCTCGCTCAAGGATGCGACGATCGAGCTGTTCCCCGGCACGCCCTGGCTCGTGCTGACGGTGATCTGCATTTGCCTCTTCATCGGGGCGATGGGCAAATCGGCCCAGTTCCCGTTGCACGTCTGGTTGCCTGATTCGATGGAAGGTCCCACGCCGATTTCCGCGTTGATCCACGCGGCCACCATGGTGACCGCGGGCATCTTCATGGTGGCGCGCATGTCGCCGGTGTTCGAGCTATCGACGACCGCACTGTCGTTGGTGATGATCGTGGGCGCGATCACTGCATTCTTCATGGCGCTCATCGCGGTGGTGGTCTACGACATCAAGCGCGTCGTGGCGTATTCGACGCTCTCGCAGCTTGGCTACATGACCATGGCGCTCGGCGCATCCGGCTACTCGGCTGCGATTTTCCATCTGTTCACCCACGCGTTTTTCAAGGCAGCGCTCTTCCTTGGTGCGGGCTCGGTCATCATCGCGATGCACCATGAGCAAGACATGCGCAAGATGGGTGGCCTCAAGAAATACATGCCGCTCACCTATCTCACGGTGCTCATCGGCGCCTGGGCAAACGCGGGGCTTCCGCCGTTCGCAGGCTTCTTCTCAAAGGAGTCGATTGTCGATCTCCTGCACCATACCGAAACACCCGGCGCGGGGATCGCCTATGCGGCTGCGGTCGCGGGCGTGTTCATCGGTGCGGTGTATTCCTTTCGTCTGGTCTTCTTCGCGTTCCATGGCAAGGAGCGCATGGACGCCCATACGCGAGAACATCTGCATGAATCGCCTTGGGTAGTGACCTTCCCGCTGCTGACCCTTGCCGCGCTATCGATCTGTGCCGGTTGGCTGGTCGGCACGGTCGTTCATGGTGATTACTTCGGCGCCGCAATCTTTGTCGGTGCGAACCATCCGTGGGTTGCCAGGCTCGCGCAGGATTTCCATGGCGTGATGGCCATGATGTTGCACGGCTTCGCGACGCTTCCCTTGTGGCTTGCGATCGCCGGTGTCGCGCTGACCTGGTACCTCTATATCGTTCGGCCGGAACTTCCCGGTGTCATTCGGGAAAGGCTCGGCGTGTTCGTCAGAATCCTCGAGGACAAGTACGGATTCGATCGATTCAACGATTGGTTCTTCGCTGGCGGTGCGCGATCGCTGGGGCAAGGCCTCTGGCACTTCGGTGACGTGAAGATCATTGACGGGATCGCGGTCAACGGCTCGGCGCGACTGGTCGGTTGGTTCGCCGGCGTCGTCCGCGAATTGCAGACCGGACGCATCTACCACTATGCATTCAGCATGATCATCGGCGCGTTGCTGCTGGTGTCGGTGTGGCGGTATGTATTGCCGCACTTCGCACGCGGATAGGATTCCAGATGGCCGTTCACGCCTCATCTCACGCCACACCGGCGGCATCGACCGGGTCGAGCCTCAAGGGTGGGCAAGCCTGGTACCTGCTCGGCATCGCGCTCCTCTTGCTATCGGTCCTGTTCGGCATCGCGACGACCGGTAACAAGGCGGCGGAAACACCATGGGTCAGTCTGGCGATCTGGATACCCATCCTCGCCGGTGTCCTGGTGATGTTTACCGGCGACGATTCGAATCGCGCGCTGGCGCGCCGGATTGCATTGGTTGGAGCGATCGCCGGATGGCTCGTGACGATTCCGCTCTATGCGGGCTTCGACGTCAAATCGCCGGACATGCAGTTCGTCGAGATCGCGCCATGGATCGAGCGATTCCATATCAACTATCACGTCGGCGTCGACGGCATTTCGCTCATCTTTATTCTGCTGAATGCGTTCGTGACGGTGTTGGTCGTGATCGCCGGATGGGAAGTGATCGAATCGCGCGTCTCGCAGTACATGGCGGCCTTCCTCGTCATGTCCGGCCTCATGAATGGCGTGTTCGGTGCGCTCGATGCGGCGCTGTTCTATGTGTTTTTCGAGGCCACCTTGATCCCGATGTACCTCGTGATCGGCATCTGGGGTGGTCCCAACCGGGTCTATGCCGCGCTGAAATTCTTCCTTTTCACGCTGGCCGGATCGCTCCTGTTCCTGGTCGCGCTCATCTATCTGTACACCGAATCCGGGGGCAGTTTCTCTATTCAGGATTTCCATACGCTTCCCATCCCGGAAATCCAGACGCAGATCTGGCTCTTCATCGCCTTCTTCGCGGCTTTTTCGGTCAAGGTGCCGATGTGGCCGGTGCATACCTGGTTGCCCGATGCGCATGTGGAAGCGCCAACCGGCGGCTCGGCGGTGCTCGCGGCGATCATGCTGAAGCTCGGCGCCTACGGGTTCATCCGATTCTCATTGCCCATCCTGCCCGACGCAAGCCATGCGCTCGCCGGGGTCATGATTACGCTGTCGCTCATCGCCATCGTGTACATCGGCCTGGTAGCGCTCGTGCAAAAGGACATGAAGAAGCTCATCGCCTATTCGTCGATCTCGCACATGGGCTTCGTCACTCTCGGTTTTTTCATCTTCAATGCAGCGGGCGTGGAAGGCGCGCTGGTGCAGATGATTTCGCACGGGTTCGTGTCGGCCGCGATGTTCCTCTGCGTCGGGGTCATGTACGACCGCATGCATTCGCGAATGATCGCGGACTATGGCGGCGTGGTGAATACGATGCCCAAGTTCGCCGCGTTCATGATGCTTTTCGCGATGGCGAATTGCGGATTGCCCGCGACGAGCGGGTTCGTGGGCGAGTTCATGGTGATCCTCGGAGCAGTGCAATACAACTTCTGGATCGGATTCGCGGCGGCGACCACATTGATCTTCGGCGCCGCCTACACGTTGTGGATGTATAAGCGGGTGATCTTCGGTGACGTTGCGAATGATTCGGTCAAAGCGCTTACCGATATCAACGGGCGTGAGTTCGTCGTGATGGCGCTATTGGCCACGCCGGTACTGTGGGTCGGGTTGCATCCGGCGGTGATCACCGACGTCATGCATGCATCGGTCGCCGAGTTGTTGAAGCATGTGGCGCAGTCGAAGCTTTGAGCACTAACACGAAATATGAACCACACAGGACGCAAGAAAACCGGGAAACGAGAAACGGGAAAAGGGAAAGGCCAATCCGCTTCACCTTTCTCGCATCTCCCGTTTCTCGTTTCCCGCTTCCCGCTTCCCCCTGTGTCCCCTGCGTCCTCTGTGGTTCCAATCGCATTAGCGTGAAAAATCGGCCATAACAATGCCTTTCCAAACCCCCAACTTCCTTCCCGCCATCCCGGAGATCTTTCTCCTCATTGCCGCCTGCGTGGTCCTCCTGGTGGATCTCTATCTGCCCGAGCGGCTGCGTTGGATCACCTACGCCTTGTCGCAACTGACCGTGCTTGGCTGCGCGTTGCTGACGGTCGCGGCCTTCCAGGCGGCCGACCAGGAGTCCCTGTACACGTTCAATGAAATGTTCGTAGCCGATCGGATGTCGGTGGTGTTGAAGCTGTTCACCTACATCGCCGTGGCCGTCTGCTTCGTCTACTCCCGCACCTACCTCGAGCAACGCAACATGTTCCGGGGCGAATATTTCGTGCTTGCCCTGTTCGCGATGCTCGGCATGATGGTGATGATCTCCTCGAATCATTTCCTGGTGCTCTATCTCGGCCTCGAGCTGATGTCGCTCTGCCTCTATGCGATGGTCGCGCTGAATCGTGATTCGGCGCGCTCGACGGAGGCCGCGATGAAGTATTTCGTGCTCGGTGCACTCGCCTCGGGGATGCTTCTCTACGGCATGTCGATGCTCTATGGGGCGACGGGATCGCTCGAGATCCGTATGGTGTCGGAGACCATCGCGGCGGGCGGTGGCGACCGGCTCGTGCTCATCTTCGGCCTGGTATTCGTCGTGGCGGGCATCGCGTTCAAAGTGGGTGTCGTACCGTTCCACATGTGGATTCCGGATGTGTACGACGGCGCCCCCAATGCGATGACCTTGTTCATCGGCACGGCGCCGAAGATCGCTGCATTTGCGATGGCGATCCGCCTCCTGGTCAATGGCCTCCTGCCGCTTGCCGAACACTGGCAGCAGATGCTGGGCCTCATGGCGGTGCTCTCCTTCGTGATCGGCAATCTAGCGGCCATCGCGCAAACAAACTACAAGCGGATGCTCGCCTACTCGACGATCTCGCACATGGGATTCATGTTGCTCGGGCTCCTTTCGGGGATCGCGCCCGGATTGACGCCCGAAGCGGGCACGCTTTCCGCGGCGATCATGTACGACAAGCTGATCGAGGCGAACCACGGTACGGTGCTCGATGCCTACAGCGGCGCGATGTTCTATACGCTCACCTATGTCCTCATGAGCCTTGGCGCGCTCGGAATGACCTTGGTCATGTCGCGGGCAGGATTCGAAGCCGAGAACATCGCCGATTTCAAAGGCCTCAATCGACGCCATCCCTGGTTGGCGTTCGTGACCTTGCTGTTCATGTTCGCGTTGGCCGGTGTACCGCCAACCGTGGGCTTCTACGCGAAGCTGGCGGTATTGCAGGCCGCGGTGGGTGCGGGATACATATGGATGGCCGTCTTCGCCGTAGTGTTCTCGCTGATCGGGGCCTTCTACTATCTTCGGATCGTGAAGCTCATGTATTTCGATGAACCCACCGACCACGTGCCGTTGCGTCCCGCGCTCGACCTGCGCGCGTTGATGGCCGTCAACGGCCTTGCGATGCTGGTGCTGGGCATCCTGCCGCAAGGGCTCATGGACATCTGTCTTGCGTCGATCAAGGCGCTGGCAGTCTAGACGAATGGACCAACGTGCCGTCCGGGTCGGCGCGCGTTGATCCGCAGGCATCATCAAGAATAGCGATCCCGGAGGTAATGCGATTGAACGATCCTACCAAGGCGAGCATCGATCTCGTCGAAACCAAGATTTCCAGTGAGCGCGTCTTCGACGGCAATCTCTTGCATGTCCGTCGCGACACCGTGCGCTTACCCGATGCGCGCACGGCAACGCGCGAGTACATCGTCCATCCGGGTGCCGTCGCGATCCTGGCGATGCTTGACAACGGGGACATCGTGCTCGAGCGACAGTTCCGCTATCCCCTTGGGCGCGTGCTGATCGAGATTCCGGCCGGCAAGATGGACCCTGGTGAAGATCCGCTCGCAACCGGCAAGCGCGAGTTGCGTGAGGAAACCGGGTATGTAGCGCGGCAGTGGGAACATCTCATCACCTACTACCCGCTCGTGGCGTATTCCGACGAGCGAATCGACATCTATCTGGCGACCGGACTTTCGCGCGAGCAGGCAAGCCTCGATGACGGCGAATTCCTCGAGGTATTTACCGCGCCGATGACGACCGCTGCGCAATGGGTCAGAGAAGGCATGATCGTCGACTCGAAAAGCATGATCTCGATCCTGTTGATGGAGAGTCGTTCGCGGCATTCGAAGTGACCACGGCAAGTTGCGAAATTGCCCGGGACGGCGCACCGTCCCGGGCTTCGTGTTCAGCGCCGTCTCCGTCAGTGCAGTACGATTCGACCGATCACCTCGCGCCCGAGTGATCAAGGCGCCTTCCCCCCACTGGAAATACACGCCCGCATGCGCTCCATGAATAGCCGCCGCTCGATGCTCATTCTGCTTATCGTGAGCGGACTGATCATTTCCATCTGCATGGGGCTCAGGCAAAGCTTCGGGCTATTCATGCGCCCGATCACGCTCGAGCTTGGCGTCTCGGCCGCTGCGTTCGGTTTTTCTGTCGCGCTGCAAAACATCGTATGGGGATTGGGCCAGCCGGTGGTGGGTGCGATTGCAGATCGTTTCGGCGCGCGGCCGGTGCTCGTGGTGACATCAGTGATCTACGCGCTTGGGCTCATGATGATTACGTTTGCGCGCGGCGAGCTCGGCCTCGATATTGCAGGATTCATGATGGGTGTCGGGGTGGCCGGTACCGGATTCGGCATTCTGATCGGCGTCGTGACGCGATCAACGCCACCAGAGCGCCGCAGTCAGACTGTCGGTGCGGTAGCGGCCGCGGGGTCGCTCGGCACGATCGTGATCGCGCCCCTGGGCCAGATGCTGGTCGACGGAATGGGGTGGCGTGCAGGGATCATGGGATTCGCCGCGATTGCGATGCTGATGATGGTGCTCTCGTTCGCGATTCGTGAGCCCGTCGTCGTCGATGGCCCCAAGGGTTCGGGTCCCCCGCAATCGCTTCGTGAGGCGCTGGTTATTGCATGGCGACACCGCGGATTTCTCGCGATGACGACCGCATACTTCGCATGCGGCTTTCAATTGATCTTCATCACGACGCACCTGCCCCAATATCTTGAGCTGTGCGGGCAGGCGCCATCACTCGGGGCCGCCGCCATGGCACTGATCGGCCTCTTCAACACCATCGGCACCTACAGTATCGGGCTGATGGGCGCACGTTATAGCCAGAAGCGCCTTCTTGCGTTGATCTATCTGTTCCGCACGATTGCCATCGCCGCTTTCCTCTACTTTCCGGTCACACCGACATCGACCCTGGTGTTCGCTTCGGTGATGGGTCTCTTGTGGTTGGGAGTCGCACCACTGGTCACGGTCATCGTCAGTCGCATGTTTGGCCTATTGCACTTCAATATGCTCTACGGTCTCGCCTTCCTATGGCATCAGGTCGGTTCATTTTTCGGCGCCTGGATCGGCGGTGCGGTATTCGATTGGACCGGTCGCTACGACTGGGCGTGGATCGCGCTGATGGTCATCGGCGCGATCGCGTTCACGCTCCAGTGGCGCATGGACGATCGCCCTGCCGAAGCGCACCGTCCGGCCAGCGCAGCGATGCCTGCGTAGGATTCGTGCGGCGCACGGCCAGGCGCCGTGTCAGATCGCCTTGTTCGGACTTTGCTTCACATCGCGTACCACCGCGCTATACATGCCGAGATCCACCAAGCCGCCATCGGCAGGAATGTCCGCACCGGTCACGAAGCGCGCGGCGTCGCTTGCGAGGAACAGCACGACCGACGCGACGTCTTCGCTTTGCCCGGTGCGCCCCAAAGGCGTCAGCCGTGTCATCGCTGCCACGAAATCGGGGGACTGCTCGACCATCGCGGTTTGCACGATGCCGGGGTGAACGGCATTCGCACGGATGTTCCATGCCGCCAGCTCGAATGCGGCGGATTTCGTGAGCCCGCGCAATCCCCACTTTGCCGTGCTGTACGCTGTGGCGAAATGGCCCGTCATACCGGCTGCGGATCCGATATTGATGATCGAGCCGCCGCCCGAATCGCGCATGAGCGGTGCACACGCCTGAATGCCCAGGAACGCGCCGGTGAGGTTGACATTCAGTACGCGGTTCCAGTCGGCAAGGTCCGTGTTGATCACGCCCTTTCCACGGAGTGAGACGCCCGCGTTGTTGACCAGGATATGCAGCCCACCGTACGCCTTGGCGGCGTTGGCGACGGCAGCGCGCCAGGCGGATTCGGATGTGACGTCCAACTCGACGAACTCCGCTTTGCCGCCTTCGGCTTTGATGCCTAGAGCGAGAGCCTGTCCTGGCGCCTTTACAATGTCGGCGATAAGCACTGCGGCGCCGGCCTTCGCGAACAACCGTGCTTCGGCCGCGCCCTGACCGCGCGCTGCGCCGGTAATCAATGCAATCTTGCCTTCGAGGGTAAACATCGCTGCATGCTCCGATAGTGGAAGGATGGGTCGTGGCCGGCGTCGCTGAATCTACCGCGTAATCCGGACCTTCGCCTCCTGCTTGCAATGCCGGGCGCATGCGCATGCAGAGGGATGCGCGATTACAATCCTCGGGGATTCGACGGATCGAGTCCCTATCCAAAATCGGGGCGCAGAGTGAAAAGAAATGAACTAGGGATTGCGGTGATCGGTGCGGGTCGTATCGGGACCTTGCGTGCCCGTCTTGCCGGCAAGCATCCGTCAGTGCGATTCCTGGCGATTGCGGATCGCGATCCGGCCCGTGCGCGTGCGCTCGCGGAACAGTCGGGTGCGCACTTCCACACCGCAATCAACGAAGAGGCGATCGCTCATCCCGACGTGAATGCGGTCATCGTGTCGACGCCGGAGCAGGAACACACCGCACCCATCCTGCATGCGCTCGCGCTCGGGAAGCCGGTGCTCGTTGAAAAGCCGATCGGGTTTTCGCTGACCGACGCGGACCGCATCCTCGGCAAGTTGCGCGAGACCAACGGCAGCCTTCGCATCGGCTACAGCCGGCGATACAAGGAATGTTTCCTTCGTGCCAAGGAGCAGATGCTCCATGGCCGCCTCGGCAAGATCGTGGGCGGCACCGCGCGCGTGTACAACTCGCGGGCCCAGGCATTCGCGATCCTGAAGCGCGATCCGCATGCCACACCGGTCATCGATGTCCTCACCTATTACGTCGATCTCATGTGCTGGTTTCTAGAGGGCAATCGCCCGGTCGAGGTCGTGGCGCGCGGCCAGCATGGCATTTTCAAGGCGGCGGGATATGGTGCCCATGATGTGACGTGGGCGATCGTCACGTTTGCCGACGGTGCGGTCATCAACCTTGGTGTGAGCTACGCATTGCCGGCGCGCTATCCAACCTTGGGTCAGTCCGATCGCGTCGAGCTTCTGGGGACCGAAGGCACCATGATCATCGATGACGATCACATGGACCACTTGCTCTATTCAACGCGGGGGATTCCGCACGCCTATGTGCCCGATCATCAAGTGGAGTTCGCGTTCCTCGGCAGCAACACGGCCGGTGACTGGGCGGTGGGCGACTTCTGGGGCCCGCTTGCGAATGAAACGCGCGCGTGGCTCGATCACCTCGTGACCGGCGCGCCGACGGTGCATACGACGCCCGAGCAGGCACGCATCAACTTGGATACAACGCTTGCGATCGAGCAGGCGGTGGCGACGGGCAAGTCGGTGCGGCTGCCGCTGGAGGCCTAGTATCCCGGCGCCCATCCCGTGCAAAGATGGCCATAAGCCTGCTCTATTGCGGGGCCGTGAAGCATGGGTGGGGCAAGCATGCGTAGGGCACTTCACGCATCAGGTTGCGCGCGGGGCTCATGGATAGTAATATGGGTAGTAATATTTGACTACTTCCTTCATGCGGATCCGTTCGCCATGCAATCCACCGCCACCAGTCTCAAGCTCCCGTCGACCTTGAAGGCGCGAATCGATGCATTGGCGGGAGGCGTTGGTCAATCCCCGCACGCGTTCATGGTTGCCGCACTGCAAACGTATGTCGACGATGCCGAGAAGCACCAGCGGTTCGTTCGCGACGCGACCGAGGCCGACAACGAGATGATCAAGACCGGGCGGGGCATCGG
>JANMUI010000606.1:0-8656 GCA_031391405.1 Betaproteobacteria bacterium | reverse complement strand
TCGACGGCACACTCGGCTTCAGTGGTGAGGAAAGTGCCGGCGCGACATTCCTGCGACGCGACGGGTCGGTCTGGACGACCGACAAGGACGGCATCACCGCGGCACTGCTGGCGGCCGAGATCACTGCGGTCATGGGCCGCGACCCCGGCGCGCTGTATGCCGATCTAGCAAACGAATTCGGCAACCCGGTGGCCAATCGGATCGAGGCACCGGCGACCACACAGCAGAAAAAACAGTTGGCGGCACTCGCGCCGGAATGTATCGGGTCGACCGAGCTCGCTGGGGAAAAAATCCTGGGCATCCTCAACAAGGCACCGGGCAATGACGCGCCAATCGGCGGTATCAAGGTCATCGCAGGTAGCGGCTGGTTCGCCGCGCGACCCTCGGGTACCGAAGACCTCTACAAGATCTACGCCGAGAGTTTCATCGGCGCGGCGCACCTGCGGCGCATCCTGAAAGAGGCACAGACAATCGTCGATGCGGCGATTGCGCCGGCGTCGGCCGGGTTGGCCTCCGCTCTCCTACCTGCTCGCCCGGCCTCGGGGAGCAAGCCTGCGTGACTGACGACGAGATGCTGGATAGTCTGCAGCACGCCGCGTTCGACTATTTCCTGAAGACTTCTGACCCACGCACCGGACTGGTCGCCGACACGACGCGCGAGGGCGCGCCAGCCAGCATCGCGGTGGTCGGGTTCGCGCTGTCGGTCTACCCGGTTGGCGTCGAGCGCGGCTGGATCGAGCGTTCCGAAGCCGTGCGTCGCACCCTCTGCGCGATGCGATTCTTCTGGAGCAGTGACCAAACCGGCGCTCCTCACGCGACCGGTCATCGCGGCTACTACTTTCATTTTCTCGACATGCAAAGCGGCGCTCGGGTGTGGCAATCGGAAGTGTCGCTGATCGACACCGCATTGCTGCTTGCCGGAATGCTGACCGCTGCCGCCTATTTCACCGCCACCACTCCGGAGGAGGTGGAAGTTCGCGAACTGGCGGATGCCTTATACCGAAGGGTCGACTGGCGCTGGGCGCAGCGCGCCGGCTCGTGTGTAGCGCATGGCTGGAAGCCCGAGTGCGGATTCCTGAGCTACGGTTGGGAGGGCTACAGCGAGTCGCTGCTCCTCTACGTACTCGGCCTTGGGTCACCGACGCATCCGTTGACCGAACAGAGCTTCCAGGCATGGACCGTGACCTACCAATGGGAGAACCTCTATGGACACGATTTTCTCTATGCCGGCCCGCTCTTCATCCATCAGTTCTCGCACGCGTGGATCGACTTTCGCGGTATCCAGGACCGGTTCATGCGCGAGAAAAATTGCGACTATTTCGAGAACAGTCGGCGCGCTACGTACGTCCAGCGCGAATATTCGATTCGCAATCCCCGCAGTTTCATTGATTACGGCGAACACCGCTGGGGTCTCTCCGCGGGGATGGGTCCGAGCGTCGAGCCGCAATTGGTGGCGGGGCGGCGGCAGGCGTTCTACGGCTACGCCGCACGTGGTGCGCCCTATGGACCGGACGATGGCACCCTATGCGGCCCGGCGATGCTGGGCGCGTTGGTGTTTGCACCGGAAATCGCGCTGCCTGCTGTGCGTAACCTATATGCACTTGGAACGTGCGGCGAGGGCGAGGTGGTGCGTGCCAGCGGCTTCAACGCAACCGTCGACGACCCTGGCCAACAACGCTGGATCTCGCCAGACGAGCTCGGACTCGATCAGGGCATGATCGTATTGACGATCGAGAATTATCGATCCGGGCTGTTGTGGCGTCTCAGCCGCAGCTGCCCCACCATCCGGGATGGCCTGCGCCGCGCCGGATTCCGCGGCGGCTGGCTGTAAGCGCGCGTTCGTCGGCCCATGCAACCGGAACATGCCTCGGACACCCGCTCGATGGCGAGCCCACACGAGCGGGAATACCTAGCCAATGTCCGCCCAGCCGACTGGCTGAATCCGACACCGCGCGGTCCTTACCATCTGCTCGTGATCGGCGCGGGGCCGGGCGGATTGGTTGCAGCACGTGCCGCGGCGGCACTTGGCGCGAAAGTAGCGCTGATCGAACGCAATCTGCTCGGCGGCGACTGTCTGAACTACGGCTGCGTTCCCTCAAAGGCGATTATCCGTACCTCGCGGTTGTACGCCGAGATGCGAGTCGCAGTGAGCTTCGGCGTCACATCATCCACCGATGTTCACGTCGATTTTCCGGCGGCGATGGATCGGATGCGCCGCATCCGCGTCCGCATCAGCCGCGTCGATTCCGCGGCGCGGCTGGTCGCCCAAGGGATCGATCTGTATCTTGGCACCGCACGCTTCGTCGGCACCGATGCGGTCGACGTCGGTGGCGCCCGGTTGCGATTCAAGAAAGCGGTGATTGCAACCGGATCGCGATCGATTCTGCCGACGATTCCAGGTCTTGCCGAAGCTGGTTTTCTTACCAACGAAACGGTGTTCGATCTGACCGCGCAGCCGCGCAGCCTGCTCGTCATTGGTGGCGGGCCGCTCGGCTGCGAACTGGCGCAAGCCTTTTGCCGCTTCGGCACACGAACCATTATTGCCCATAGCGAACCGTTGTTCCTGCCAAAGGAAGAACGCGACGCCGCGCAGATGGTGTCCGACGCACTGGCCCGCGATGGCGTCGAGATTCACCTGAATACCAAGGCCGTCAATGTCCGCGTGGAGGGCGGCCGCAAGCTCGTCGATCTCGTCAACGACGGCAGCGTATCAACGACTGCGGTCGATGAGATATTGACCGGGATCGGCCGTATGCCCGCAGTGCAAGGGCTCAACCTGGAAGCAGCAGGCGTCGCATACGACACCAAGGCAGGGGTCCACGTCGACGACTTCCTGCGCACCAGCAATCCACGCATCTACGCCGTCGGTGACGTCTGCCTCGAACACAGGTTCACCGACACGGCCGATGCCTCGGCGCGCATCGTGGTCCGGAATGCGCTGTTCCTCGGCCGCAAGAGAATGAGTGCGCTGACGATTCCGTGGTGCACCTACACCGACCCGGAGATCGCGCACGTCGGCATCTATGTGAGAGAGGCGCGCGAACGCAACATCCCGGTGAAGACCTTCACCGTCCCGATGCACGATGTCGACCGCGCGATTGCCGATGGCGAAGAAGAGGGCTTCGTGAAAATCCACGTCCGTGAGGGCACCGACACGATTCTTGGCGCGACCATCGTGGCCCGGCACGCGGGCGAGATGATCAACGTCATATCCCTCGCGATGGTTGCCGGGATCGGCTTGCGGACACTCGCACGTGTAGTCCACGCCTACCCGACGCAAGCCGAGGCGATCAAGAAGGCGGCAGACGCCTACTATAAGACGCGCCTCTCTCCGCTCCTTGGCTGGGTGTTGCGAAAATGGATCAATTGGTGACAGTCACGGAAGGCCGTCAATTGAGCGGCAGGGTCACTTCGATGGTCGTCCCGACGCCTGACGTGCTCTCGACCAACACATTTCCGCTTAGTGCCATGGCGCGCTCGGCCATGCCCCGCAAGCCTAATGAGTCGTGGATGCGCGGGGCTTTTGCGTCAAAGCCCACGCCGTCGTCGCATATTCGCAATCGAACGGTGCCATCATCGGCGGTCAGAGACACCGCCACGGATCGCGCATTCGCATGCTTGAGTACATTGGTAAGCGATTCCTGCAAGGTGCGATACAAGACCAGTTGAGCAGCCTCAGACAAGACGTTGAGATCCTCGTCATTGGCGAACGTCCCCGGCATCCCGGCGTGCATCGACCATTCCTGCAGGAGCGCCGGAAGGGCAGCGGCGATGCCAAGATCATTGAGCTGCTGCGGGCGAAGCGATGCGATGATGCGCCGCATTTCGCCGATGGCTCGCAACGTCAATGCCTCCATGCGCTGAATCAGCACTTGCAGATCGTGTTGCTCGGGACTCATTTTCTTGGCCGCAGCCAGATCCATGCCAAGCGCGGCGAGCAACTGCCCTAGCTCATCGTGCAGAGCCTGCGCAATCCGCTTGCGCTCGGCTCCGAGAGTGGCGTTTTCCGCGACGTCGAACCGGTGATAACGCTCGGTCTCTGCGCCTGGTTCGATCGACACGACGCTGATTGCAGATATTTTTGACGCGATGTTCATTACCGTCCTCACCGATCGTCGATTTGAGCGCAGGGACCGCCGCGAGCGGAACTGGAAGTTCTGCTTGCCACCAAACGCACGAGTTGTTCCCGCTACTTATCGGCTATCGGCGGGCACAGTCATTGCGCTCCACTGCGATGGTTCAGCGGGGCGGGACGACCCAACGCAAGACGATGACTCGTCGAACCAAGTTGATCGACAGCCGCCGCCTGAGCGCGCACGCCGCAGCAGCATTCAGTCTCACCAACACAAAGGAATCCAATCATGACCAGCTGCAGATTGATCGAGCCGTGACGACCGCAAAAGAAATCGAAGGTGTGAGAACCGTCGATAACCAACTGGCAGTAGGAACGAGCTAGGTCTCTGCTGCAGACCGCGTGAAATGCGGCCCGAGCGGCTCTAGCGACCACGAGTCCAAACTCAGCCAAGGCGTGTGAACAGCGTGCCCGGCGGCACTTCGTCAAAAATCCGCCGCTGGTCCGCGCCGATTCCTAGGGGAACCGACCATGGATCATCAAATGCAGCATAATTCTTCGGCAGCGGTGGATCGCCAAGTACGGCGCGTTCGGGACGGGTTTTCGCTCGGCGTGGTCTTGATCGGATTAGTGAGTGCAATCGTTGTACAGCTCATCCTGACTTTGCTGGGGTCCGGAATCGGATTCAGCCTGATCGATCCGTTCGCGCGCGTGACGCCGAGCGGTATGACGTTCGCGGTGTCGGCCGGCGTTTGGTGGATCGTAACGAGCTGGATTGCGCTTTTCTGCGGCGCTTGGCTGGCCGGAAAACTCACAAATCCGGACCGTACCCGACACGGGATGGCGTTCGGTGCGGTGATCTGGACCTTCACTACGATCCTTGTCGTATTCATACTCGGAATGGCCATCACGACAATCGTAGATGGCACTCCGATCGGGCTGCAGGGAATGGGTACGCTATAACCGATTCATGCGACTTGTAAGTCGGCCCTGAACGCCGCCAAACGCGCGCCGACGGCGTCCCAATCGACAACATTCCAGAATGCAGCAACGAACTCTGCACGCCTGTTCTCGTACTTGAGGTAGTACGCATGCTCCCAGACATCGCAAATCAGAAGCGGCATTTTGCCGGCTGATAGCGCGCTGTCGTGGTCCGGTAGCGACTGCACCTGGAGTCGGCCGGTTTTCGAGTCTGACGAGAGAATGGCCCACCCGCTTGCGAAGTGCTTGACCGCCCCCTCGGTGAATCGCGTCTTGAAATTGTCTACGGATCCGAATTCGGTTTCAATCGCCTTGAGCAGCTCGCCTTGCGGACGCGTTCCCGGCGGACCGATGATCTGCCAATAGAGCGCGTGGTTCGCGTGACCACCCCCCTGATTGCGAACCGTCGTCCGGATCGCTTTTGGGACGATCTCCAGATCGCCGAGGATCGCCTCGATGCTCTTGCCGTGCAAGTCGGGATGTTTCTCGATCGCCGTGTTCAACGCATCGACATAGCTCTGATGATGTTTGTCGTGGTGCAACCGCATCGTCTTTTCGTCGAAAAATGGTTCGAGCGCTCCATAGGCAAAGCGCAGCGGCGGCACCACGAACGGGTAGACGGGAAGATCTTTGGCGTTATGCATGGTGTTGGATTCCATTGCAGATTGATGGGTCTGGGGGGCGCACGGCAGAACGCGCACCCGCCTTTGGGCAGACGCGTTCAGATGAACGCCGCTTTGCGAACGGCGCACGCTGCTCACGCAACCGCCGTGCCTGTGCGCCGCGTTGCCCTCGAGCCGGCCGCGAGTGTGTCCGATTGAATCTCTGTAATTCGCGAAGCGCGCTCGTCTGTCGGCTGGCGTAGGACGCGTGGGCGCGTCCGCATGTCGGGCACGATCGCTGCGTGACAGGGCGAGTGATCCTTACATATAGACTCCTGGAGACCAGCCCATGAATACCGTCGCTGACCAATCGATACCCTCACTGAAGGAGCTCGTCGCACGGAACAAGATCGGCATGCTCGCGACCAGTCAGGGCAGGACGCTTGTGTCGCGGCCCGTCACGACGCTGGAGGTAGACGGTGCCGACTCGCTCTGGTTCATGATCGCGGCAGATTCGGCGATTGCCGCGGAAGTTGCGCGCAGGCCTCAAGTCTGTCTTTCGTACGTCGACGAAAGCGGCGGGGGGTATCTCTCGCTGCGCGGGACCGGCACCATCGTGCGAGATCGGGATCGTATCCAAGCGTTGTGGAATCCAATGTACTCGGTTTGGTTCGAAGGCCCTGCGGATCCGAACATCGCACTCCTTCTCGTGGTTGTCACCGAGCTCGAAATTTGGGATACGCCCGCCACGACGGTCGGGCGCCTGATTGCTTTGACCAAGGCGATCGTGACCGGCGATAGCGCCGCTCTCGGTTCCCACGCGCGCGGCGTACCAGCCTAAATAAAGGGGGGTGGGCATCAGATATGTATTTTGCATTCTCGATGCGTGGCTAAGCGTCAGCTGTCCGGAGAAGTCGGCGCTGCCTTGGTCACCAGATTTGCACCGGGTCCGCGAGGGGATCGGCGCCGCGAGCGCTGCGACGCGAACGCGTTCCTCGCACTTGTTAGTCCGGTGCGGTGTCGCGATACTGATCGCATTGGTATTTTCTGTTGGGGTCGGGGCCCAAGCGCCCGCCGGACCCCCTTCTTCCGCGCCGGCGTCGACGCCCGCACGAGCAGTTATAACGACCACCGGGCCGAACCCACTCGCTGAGCTCGCCTCGGAGGCCGAGGGAGCCACTGCGGCGCTCCGGGCGATGGATGCGGAATTGGACGCGGACACGCTCATTGTGCGCGCCATGGACGTACTCCCGGCGATGATTGCCGACGTCAACGACCAGGTCCAAGCGACGCACCAGGCCGCCGCGCGGAACGCCTCCCTTACGACCCTGCACGCTCTTGGGACACGATTGTCGGATTTGCGGGGCAAAACCGAAGGGGTCGCGATCGAGCTGAAGACCCGCGCCGCGACGTTGCGAGATCAGTCCGCCCACCTGGCGGAATTGGCGAAACGCTGGCGCGACACCCTTGCTGTCACGCGCAGTGCGAACGCACCGCGAGCGTTGGGTGAGCGGGCACGACAGATGGTGGCCGCCATCGAGCACACCCGGAACATGACCGAGCGCCAGCAGGCATCCGCGCTCGAACTGCTGGAGCGATTTGTCGGTCAAGCTGCGCGGATCGTGGAAGCGGAGCGCCGCAACGAGGTGGCGCGTAGCAAAGCGCTCAAGCGTCTTTTCGTGAAAGAGGATCCGCCGCTTTGGCGCCTGTCGGCCTCACGCCGCGCTCAAGAGCCCGATGACGCCGAGCTGACTTCGGTCCGGCAGCAACTCGATACCCTCGCCGTCTACGCCGGTCGCGAAACTGACTGGATGCTTCTGCATCTTGCCCTCTTCGCGGCAATCGCGGTGGCACTGCGCGCGCTTCGACGCCGGCTGAAGGCGCGAACCGTTGAAGAGCCGATCGATAGCCGAAACGTTGCGATCTTCGACTTTCCGATCGCCATTGCTATGATCCTGTCATTGGCGGCTAGCGGCGCGATCTACCCCGACGCGCCGGTACTCATGTGGTCAGTCATCGGCGCGGCCGCGTTGCTTCCCGCCGCATACATCCTGCATCGCATCGTCGACCCGCGCATCCATCCGGTTCCTTATGCGCTCGTGGTGTTCTACATTGTTGATCAGTTGCGGATCGTCGTCGCACCGCTCGCGCTCACTGCGCGGCTTGTCTTCATCGGGGAAATGGCTGCTGGCGTACTGGTCGCCGCCTGGATCGCACACCGAGCGAACGGCGACCGGGACGTTCACCATGCTCGCGTGTGGCAACGCATTCGCATGGCCGCGCAACTTGCCGTCGCGCTGTTCCTAGCCGCGGCCCTGGCCGGAGCCCTCGGTTACTCGAGTTTGGCGGCGATGCTTGAACGCGCAGTGCTTGGCGGTGCCTATCTCGCCATCATTCTGTATGCGGCAGTGCTCGCGCTGGACTCGCTCGGTTCCCTCATGCTGTCGTCGCCGCCGTTTAACGCGCTCAATAGTATCCAGGACGAACGTGCGTTGTTTCGCACGCGTCTGCGCACCGCACTGATCTGGAGCGCAATCGGGCTCTGGCTCTGGGTCATGCTCGAACGCCTGACATTGGCCGGCCCGTTCTCCGATCTCGTAACACGTATCGTCCATGCGGGTGTAAGAATCGGGTCAATCGACGTGTCCCTTGGGGACGTGCTCGCGTTCGCAGGGGTACTCTGGGCCGCCGTGCTGACCTCGCGCTTCGTGCGGTTCGTGCTCGACGAGGATGTATTTCCGCGGGTGCGGTTACCCGGCGGGCTGGCCAACGCTATTTCGACCACGCTGCATCACGCGTTGGTGGTGGCGGGCTTTTTCGCAGGGGTCGCAGCACTTGGCTTCGATATGACCAAGCTCACGATTCTGGTGGGCGCGTTCACGGTGGGGGTGGGTTTTGGGCTGCAGAACATCATCAACAACTTCGTATCGGGTCTGATCCTGCTGTTCGAACGGCCGGTCAAGGTCGGCGACGTGATCCAGGTCGACGATGCCACCGGTAC
>JANMUI010000580.1:0-1843 GCA_031391405.1 Betaproteobacteria bacterium | reverse complement strand
CACCCACTTGGCCGGCGCGGCATTCGTGAAGGAATTGGGCATCGCAGCCACCCACGTGCCGTACAAAGGCAGCGCGCCCGCTATCGCTGACGTGGTGAGCGGTCAGGCGCAGTTCATGATCGACACGGTCAACACGCCGCTTGGCTTCATCCGCGACGGCCGATTACGCGCATTGGCTGTGGCAATGCCCAAGCGCTCGACCTTGTTGCCCGATGTGCCGACATTCCATGAAACCGTCATGCCGAATTTCGAGATGAGCGCGTGGCAGGGCGTGGTAGCACCCGCCGGCACACCACAAGCGGTGATCGAACGATTGAACGCCGAGGTCAACAAGGCGGTGCAAAACGCCGATGTTCGCGCCAAGCTCGCAAGTCAAGGCGCCGAACCACTGGGCGGCACGGTTGCGGAATATGCCGCTTACCTTAAATCGGAAATCACGCGGTTTGCCCGCATCGTGAAGGATGCGGGGGTGAAGCTGGAGTAGGCGATTCACGACTCGAAGCAGGGCCGCTTACGTTGAGCGCTGCTTATGGCTAATAATTGCCCGAACGCGTATCGTGCGAATCAGCTTGGAGGGGTCGGGTGCGCGACGTCAAGACATGGCTGGAAGAACTCGGTCTCGCGAAATACGCGCCCTCGTTCGCGGAGAACGAGATCGATTTCGAGGCGCTCGCGCATCTCACCGAGAGCATGTTGGCGCAGCTCGGGCTGCCGATCGGCCCGCGCGCCAAGGTGCTGGCGGCAATCGCGGTACTTCGTGCGCCGACGTCAAGCGCGGAGCGGGCACCGGCTGTTGCGGCTGAACCTCATGCGGAAGCACAACGCCGGCAAGTCACGATCCTGTTTGCCGACCTTGCCGATTCGACGAAGCTCGCGGTGCGCCTGGATCCGGAGGACCTGGGCGTATTGATGCAAGCGTATCAGCAGGCATGCGCCGGCGTGATCGAACGCTATGATGGACACATCGCGCAGTACATGGGCGATGGCATCGTCGCCTACTTCGGTTGGCCCATCGCGGAGGAGGACGCCGCCGAACGCGCGGTGCGGGCCGGGCTCGACATCATCGAAGCGGTCAAGGCGATCAAGAGCGCCGAATCGCTCGTTGTGCGAGTGGGCATCAACACCGGAATCGTGGTGATCAGCGACACGGGAAAGGGCGATCCGTCGATTCCCCTCGGTGCGGTCGGTGCAACCCCGCACATCGCGGCCCGTCTTCAGGCCCTCGCGGCACAGAACTCCGTCGTGATCTCCGGGGCGACAAGTCGTCTCGTTGCGCATCTGTGCGACCAGGAAGATCTCGGGCGACAAGACCTCAAGGGTGTGGCCGAGCCGGTGCAGATATTTCGCATCAAGCGCATGCACACGAGTCGATTCCTCGCTGGGCGTGCACGGGGCCTGACGCCGTATGTCGGGCGGCAAGCCGAGCTCGCTCTTCTACAGCAGCGATGGGGCGATGCCAAAGAAGGGGAGGGACAGGTCGTCTATGTGTCGGGCGTGCCCGGAATAGGAAAGTCGCGAATCGTCTACGAGCTCGAGCAGCGCATCAGCGGCGAGGTGCTTTACCATCTGAAGTTCCAATGCGCGCCTCACACCGCTAAGAGTGCGCTCTTCCCGATCATTCAAGGGCTCGGATCGAAAGCGAAACTGAGTGCCGACGACTCCCGCGAAGTCAAGCTCGACAAGCTCAAAGTCCTGCTTTCACTATCACTCGACACGGATCAAATCGAGAAGGCTCTGCCGCTCTTCGTCTGTCTCGAAGCCAAAAAACAGGGCGAGAAAGACGCGGCCGGTCATTGCGTGGAGTGCCGACACTGGGCCTCCCGCGCGGCTGCGCACGCCGCAG
>JANMUI010000172.1:0-3528 GCA_031391405.1 Betaproteobacteria bacterium | reverse complement strand
AACGTATCGGCCGAGCAGATTTCGATCAAAGGTCCGCTTGGCAGCCTCACGCAACGGCTGACCGAAGAAGTCCGCGTCAAGCGAGAAGGTGACGAGATCTTGGTCGAGCAGTTGCATGAAAGCATCCGGTCGAACGCCATGTCCGGCACGACGCGGGCGCTCGTCGCGAACATGATTCAGGGCGTGACGAAGGGATTCGAGCGCAGGCTGAATCTGGTCGGCGTCGGCTACCGCGCACAGGCGCAAGGCGACAAGCTGAATCTGACCCTTGGATTCTCACACCCCGTGGTCCACTCAATGCCAAAAGGCGTGAAAGCGGAGACGCCCACGCAGACGGAGATTCTGATCAAAGGGATCGACAAGCAGCAAGTCGGACAAGTCGCCGCGGAAGTGCGTGCCTATCGCCCCCCGGAGCCCTACAAAGGCAAAGGTGTGCGGTATGCCGGCGAGCGCGTGATCATCAAAGAAACCAAGAAGAAGTAGCAGGCAAGAGGCGCATATGAAGGACAAAAACGTTGCACGGTTACGTCGGTCGCGCCAGACCCGATTGAAGATCCGGGAGCTGCGTGTTCCGCGGCTTGCGGTACATCGTACCAACACACATATCTATGCTCAGCTTTATTCCGACGATGGCACGCGCGTGTTGACCAGCGCATCGACGGTCGAGCGCGAAGTGCGTACCAGCATCGCGAATGGCGGAAACAAGGCGGCTGCCGAGGCGGTGGGCAAACGCATCGCCGCCAAGGCGAAGGAATTGGGCATCGAGAGTGTTGCATTCGATCGGGGCGGCTATCGCTACCACGGGCGCGTGCAGGCGCTCGCCGATGCGGCCCGCGCAGGCGGCCTCAAGTTCTGATCACGGAGACGACTCGTAATGGCAAGAATGCAACGCATGCAGGCCTCCGAGGATCGGGGCGATGGTCTGCGCGAAAAGATGATATCGGTCAATCGCGTGACCAAGGTCGTGAAGGGCGGTCGCATTCTGGGCTTCGCAGCCTTGACGGTCGTGGGCGACGGTGACGGCGCGGTCGGCATGGGCAAAGGTAAAGCCCGTGAAGTACCGGTCGCGGTGCAAAAGGCAATGGATGAAGCGCGTCGCAAGATGTTCCGCGTCAGCCTGAAGAACGGCACGTTGCATCACGCCGTGACGGGCAAACACGGGGCCGCAACCGTGCTGATGCAGCCTGCATCCGAGGGAACGGGCATCATCGCCGGCGGGCCGATGCGCGCTGTATTCGAAGTCCTCGGCATCACGAATGTCCTCGCGAAATGTCTCGGGTCAACCAACCCCTACAACGTTGTTCGCGCGACCCTGCATGGCTTGAAGGCGATGCGTACCCCCGCTGAAATTGCCGCGAAGCGTGGCAAGACCGTTGAAGAATTGACGTCGTAGGAATACACCATGGCGGACAAGACCCTCAAAGTTACCCTCGTCAAGAGCCCGATCGGTTGCAAGACGACCCATCGCGCGACAGTACGAGGACTCGGCCTGCGTCGGATCAATCACACGGTCGAGTTGCCTGATACCCCCGAAGTGCGGGGCATGATTACGCTCGTGAGCTACCTGCTCCGCGCTGAATTCAAATAACACGCCGTCGATTTGTCGCGACATGACTATGCATCATCGACGGACCGCCCAAGGACGACAGACATGCAGTTGAACGATCTACACCCATCACCGGGTGCCAAGAAAAACCGCCGCCGCGTCGGTCGGGGCATGGGCTCGGGCCTTGGCAAGACCGCGGGACGCGGCCACAAGGGTCAGAAGTCGCGTTCGGGCGGCTTCCATAAGGTCGGCTTCGAAGGCGGGCAGATGCCGCTGCAACGGCGCTTGCCGAAGCGCGGTTTCACGTCGCTAACGAAAGCGACCACCGCCGAGGTCCGTCTCTCCGACATCGAACGCATGGAGGGTGACACGATCGATTTCGCTCTGCTCAAGGCGGCAGGTGTCGTCCCGGTCCGCTCCGTTCGTGCCCGCGTGATCCTGTCCGGCGCAATCACGCGCAAAGTGAACTTGTCGGGCGTTGTGGCAACCAAGGGCGCTAAGGCTGCGATCGAAGCAGCGGGCGGCACGGTCGCGGCGGTCGAGGCGCAGGAATCCCACGCCAAGGAACGCGAAGCAAAGATCAAGGAAGTCGCGGCGAAGTTCGACAAGGCGCGTGAGGTTGCCGCCAAGGTCGCACCGACCAAAGCACCGGTGAAGAAAGCGGCCGCCGAGCCAAAGCAGGCGAAAGAACCGAAAGAAGGCAGCAGAGCACCGGTCAAGTCCGGCAAAGCGGCGGGCAAGCCCGCCAAAGAAAAGTAATCCGCATCATTCAGAAACGGACTCTATAAAGCGTGGTCACCGCGGCATCACAAATCGGCAAGTCAGGCAAGTATGGCGATCTCAAGAAGAGGCTTCTCTTCTTGTTGGGCGCCTTGATTGTCTTCAGGATCGGCGCACACATTCCTGTGCCAGGCATCGATCCGATCGAGCTCGCCAAACAGTTTCAGAGCCAACAGGGCGGCATCCTTGGCCTGCTGAATATGTTCTCGGGCGGTGCGCTGTCACGCTTTACGATCTTCGCGCTCGGCGTGATGCCCTATATCTCGGCATCGATCATCATGCAACTCATGACCGCGGTATCGCCGCGGCTCGAGGCCCTGAAAAAAGAAGGCCAATCCGGCCAGCGGGTGATCACGAAGTACACGCGCTACGGCACGGTTGTGCTGGCGCTTTTCCAGGCGACCGGGATATCGATCTCCCTCGAGTCGATTCCCAATCTCGTGCTCGACCCCGGGCTCATGTTCCGATTCGTCACGGTGACGACGCTGGTGACCGGCACGATGTTCCTCATGTGGCTAGGTGAGCAGATCACGGAGCGGGGACTAGGTAACGGCATATCGATCATCATCTTCGCAGGGATCGCCGCTGGGTTACCGTCGGCAATCGCCGGTCTGTTCGAGCTGGTTCGCACCGGTGCGATGCATCCTCTCACCGCGATCCTGATCGTCGTGGCCGTCGTGCTGGTGACCTGGTTCGTCTGCTTCGTCGAGCGCGGTCAACGCAAGATACTCGTCAACTACGCGAAGCGGCAGATCGGCGCGCGCACGATTGTCGGCGGTCAAAGCTCGCATCTGCCGTTCAAGCTGAATATGGCGGGTGTCATTCCGCCGATCTTCGCGTCGTCGATCATTCTCTTTCCCGCGACGCTTGCCCAGTGGTTCGGCGGCGCGGACAGCGCGACGTGGCTCAAGGATATCGCCGGCGAATTGTCCCCAGGACGGCCGATCTACGTGATCCTCTACGCCGTGGCCATTATTTTCTTCTGTTTTTTCTATACGGCAGTCCAGTACAACCCCAAGGAAACCGCGGACAACCTCAAGAAGAGCGGCGCATTCGTTCCCGGTATCCGCCCTGGTGATCAGACCGCACGCTACATCGAGAAGATCCTGCTCAGGCTCACGCTGGTCGGCGCGATCTATGTGACGGCGATCTGTCTGCTTCCGGAATTCCTGATCCTGAAATGGAATGTGCCGTTCTACTTC
>JANMUI010000462.1:0-1398 GCA_031391405.1 Betaproteobacteria bacterium | reverse complement strand
CTGCCGGGCTACGAGGCGGCTTGGAAGATCGGGCGCGAGCTCAAGATCCCCGTCTGCGCGCATATCGTCGGCAGCTTCGGCATGGGGCCGACGTTCGATGCAATCGCTGCTGGCAAGGGAGGCGACAGCGGTACGCTCGCGTTCGGCCCCGACAACCTGTTCATCCATATGACCGGAATGTCCGACGACGGCTGGAAAGCGACCAAGGCCGCTGGCGCCCGCGTCTCGCTTGCCGTCCCAATCGAGATGAACATGCGGCACGGCATGCCGCCCATATTGAAGACGCTCGCCATGGGCATTCAGCCGTCATTGAGCACGGACGTGGAGTGCACCCTGACGGCGGACATGTTCACCCAGATGCGTACCACCATGGCGCTGCAACGCGCGTTCGTGAACGAGATGGCGCTCGAGACGAACAATCCACCGACCCTTCCCGAGCTGCTCACCACGCGCGACGTTCTGCGGTTTGCCACGATTCAAGGTGCGATAGATCTGCGGATCGGACACAAATGCGGCTCGCTCACGCCCGGCAAGGAAGCCGACATCATCCTGCTCGATGCCACCGCCATCAACGTGGCGCCGCTCAATGTGGTGCCTGGCGCGGTCGTCTCGCTCATGGAACGCTCGAATGTCGAGACCGTGATCGTCGCGGGCAAGGTGCGCAAGTGGAAGGGGAAACTGCTCGACGCCAATCTGCGCAGGCTGCGCAGAGAGCTCGAGGCCTCGCGCGACTATCTCTTCAGCGCGGCGAAGATCGAGCAGAACCTGTTTCGCCCCGACTGAAGCGAATCGATGTAGCGGCGCTGCGGGCGGCCATGGCCGCCCGTGGTCTTTCTGGACCACCGTCCCGAATGAGAGGAGAGCATCAATGCGTGTGTGGGAGCAAGGACTGGTCGCAACCTATTCCATGCCGGGCTACAAGGCGCTGATCGAGGAACACTATCGCGCTTATCAGCGTCCGGACACCGTGATCGAAATCCACGGAGTCAAGGACGAAGCGGGCGATACCGCCGCGAAGATCGCAGGTCGCGTCGTCAACTACGCGTATTTGCACCGCATGCACGACACCCAGATCCTGAAGAACGTCTTGCGTGCCGAGCAGGAAGGATTCGACGCGGTCCTGCTTGGTGTCCTGCAGGATCCCGGATTGAAAGAAGCGCGCAGCATCGTGGACATCCCGGTGCTCGGCTATGGTGAAGTGTCGATGTTGACCGCCTGCACGCTCGGTGAGCGTTTCTCGTTTCTCTGCATCAATCCGCAAATGGATCAGTTGGTCCAGCAGACCATTCGCGAACGCGGCATGGCGGCGCGCGCCGCGCCCACGACATACATGGAATGCGGCTACGACACCCTTTATGCCGGCGTGCAGGGCAAGACCGAGCCGTTCATGCGCGCCTT
>JANMUI010000384.1:0-3087 GCA_031391405.1 Betaproteobacteria bacterium | reverse complement strand
AAGGAAAGCGGCGCAATGTTGAAGCGCCTGCAGCAAATCGTCATCGACAACGGCAATGTGTTCGAGGTGCTGATCGAGGCGGTGCGTGTCTGCTCGCTGGGGCAGATCACCAATGCGCTGTTCGAAGTGGGTGGGCAGTATCGGCGGAGTATGTAGGAGGATGGCGTGCGCGTGATTGGGAAACGTACCATCAGCTTGCCCGCTTTGTTACGGAGTGCGGATAGGCTTCGCGCTGCGGCGATCCACCAGGCGACCGGCCAGGCACTTGCAGCGATCTCGACGACCGGCATTCCGAAAGGCATCTATCGATTCAAATCGCATGAGGAAATGAATCGGTTTGATGACGATGCGCTGGTGCGGGCCATCGTGATCAACATGCGGGCACGCGGCGGCTACGTATAAATGAGTCATCAGCCCGAGGAATCAACTCGACCTGCCACAGTCGATGACCTGAAGGGGCTATTGCGCTCTCTCAATGAGCAGGGGGCAGATTACCTGTTGATCGGGGGCTACGCACTCAACGCGCTCGGGTACCAGCGTGGCACGGTTGCAATCGACATCGTCCTCCGGCCTACGCGGGAGGAGGGAGAGAAAGTAAAGCGAGCGCTCTTGGTGCTGCCAGACGGCGCTGGACGGGATCTTGATCCGAACTGGTTTGCCGACGGCGATACGATTCGCGTGGCCGACGAATTTGTAGTCGACCTGATGTTCAATGCCTGCGGGCAATCGTTCGAGTCGCTTCAACCTCATGCGATTACGATCGACTTCGAAGGCATTCCGGTCAGGACGCTAAATCTTGAAGGTTTGCTGAAGACAAAGCAGAGCAGCCGTGAAAAGGACAAGCGCGACCGAGAGATTCTCGAGCGCGCGCTGCTGGAATCGCGTCGATCCAAGTAAGAAGGAGTAATCAATGAAAGTTGACCCCCAAGCATTCCTCGCCACCCTTGGTGCCAAGGCAGCCACCATGTCTTCCGATCAACGCGCCGACGCGCTCGAGGAATACATGATGAAGCAGCTTGACCGGCCTGCCGCCCCTGCCACCAAACCGAACGTCCGGCGTGGCATGGGCGTGATGTTCGGTGGGCTCACGCCAAGTGGATTGCAGCCGGCCTTGGCGCCGCTTGCGAAGATGCCGGAGAAACCCGGACTCGCCGATTTCTTTCGCCTGCGCTTCATGCCGCACTCGGTGCAGCATTTGCTGCAAAGCGCGAACGATGCGCAAAAGAAGGGCCAACCTGAAGACATCATCTTCGCCTGCCTGGTCCACGACATCGCGATCAATCTCATCAAGGTCGACCACGGGTGGTGGGCGGCGCAGATGCTGGAGCCTTATGTCTCGGAGAAGGTCAGCTGGGCAATCCGGCATCATCAGGCGTTGCGCTTCTACGCCGATTCGTCGATGGGCTACGAGTATCCGCAGCAGTACGTGCGCATCTTCGGCGAAGGGTACACGCCCGAGCCCTATATCAAGGCGACCTACGAGTACGCGCTTGCCCACAAGTGGTACAGGGATGCGCGCTTGATCACGGTGCACGATCTCTATGCGTTCGATCCGAACGTCACCGTCGCACTCGATCCGTTCATCGATATCATCGGCAGAAATTTCAAGCAGCCGAAGGAAGGGCTCGGTTTCGACGGGAGCCCGGTCGCCCATATGTGGCGGGCGATGATCTATCCGGATAATCCGCTTTGACGTTGCCAGCCTCGATGCTTAATCGGAGCGATAGCGGTGATCATCCAACCGGGAGACTTCGAATTCTAATCGAGCGGGTGTCGATGCTGACCATTGCGCCCTTTGCCAAATCGGATTCGACCCGTGGCCATACATGTCTCAGCATGCGCGCGAGGTCATGAGCCTTCAACCCTTCGACTCGGATGCGCATCGTCGATGGACTGGTTTCTGATCCGACGGCCAGGATCGCGTGGAAGTCAGCATCGAGGGTAACAACGACTCGATTGTTTGTGCGTGCCCAGTCGAGAATGTCGCGGTCACTCGCTTGGCTCATGCCAAGCTCGCCAACGTGTACGACGTCCCAACCCTCGTCGGCCATCTGATTAAGAATTGCAGTCGTGGATTGGGCGCACCCTTGGTCCAGAACAACGCGCCTCAAGCCGCCTCCAACGGTAAGACGCGGTCGTCCAGACTGCATGCGGCAAAAGCAAGCGCCTGACGGATGTCTTCGGGTTCGAGTTCAGGGTATTCGCGCCGAACGTCATCCCAATCGGGGTAGACGGCGACTGCCTCGACGACCCTTCGCACGGAGATCCGCATTCCGCGAATAGTTGCCTGGCCCCCCAAGATAGCCGGATTGCTCGTAATTCGATCGAATTTTGCCATCGCGATTTCTCCTGACTACTCGACACAGGATACGGGGGCAACTGCCTGTCCGCAAGGGCTATTCGGACTACTGTCGGAGGACGTGACTGCACGTTCTGGATGCACGGGCAAGTGTATGTTCGGCGGTACACTTACCGAACATTATCGCGTCCTGATCGACGCCAACCTAACTGAGTTGATCCATGAATTTCCGAACGCTCGGACGCACCGGCGTCCAAGTCTCGCAGTTGTGCTTCGGCACGATGTCGTTCGGTGGCGACGCCGACGAGCAAACATCGGCGGCGATGTATCGCGCGTGTCGCGAGCTCGGAATCAACTTCTACGATACCGCCAATCAATACAGCAACGGGCGTTCGGAGCAGATCCTGGGCGATCTGATCCAAGGCCATCGAGAAGAACTGGTGCTCGCCACCAAGTGCTTCAATCCGACCGGGAGCGATGTCAATGCGCGCGGCTTGTCGCGCCGGCATATCACGCGCGCGCTGGAAGACAGTTTGAAGCGCTTGAAGACCGATCGCGTCGAGGTGTTCTACCTGCATCAGCCGGACCCCTCGACCCCGCTCGAAGAGTCTCTTCGTGCATTGGAAGATCTCGTGCGCGCCGGCAAGATTCTGTATTCGGCAATCAGCAATCACGCCGCCTGGCAGACGCAGCAGGCGCTTGACATTCAGAAGGCGCATGGTTGGGCTCAACTGCAAGTCGCGCAACCAATGTATAGCCTTGTGAAGCGCCAGGCCGAGGTGGAGATT
>JANMUI010000346.1:0-25864 GCA_031391405.1 Betaproteobacteria bacterium | reverse complement strand
CCCCATGTTTGAAGGACCTAACCCGATCTACATACATTGCTGACGCGCACCCTCGCCATCGACCGGCCTCTCCTGAGCCCTAGGACAGCCTCCGGAATGGCCTGTCGAAGGGCTCACCCCGAACGGGTTTATTGATCGGGGTCTTCGTCGGTCGGATCAATCGTCTCCTCCGACTCCACGATTGATTCGACGACCAGGTCGTTCTCCGGCTGCTTCTTTACGGATCTCGAGCGCTTCGGCTTTTGCGCGTGTGCAGTCGCTGCACGCTCGAGGCGATCCCAGACGGCTGCCCAGGCAATCGTGCGCGGCGGCGCTTCAACAAAGATGAGATCGGCGCCCGCCGCATCGAATTCACGAAGGGTCGCGTAGAGCGTACGCTGATACGCTGCCGCGACCACGGGCACGACGCGCTGATGCGATTGCGCAAGCCGCGGCACGGAAACTTCAAAGCCGAGGACGAATATTCGCCGCCCCTTGTTCTGGCCGAGTTGTTCGAGCAGTTCGACCCGCTTGACTATCCTGACTGCGGCTCGCGGCGCGTAATGCGCGGGCAAGCTGCCTGACACGCGCGGTGCGTCGGCGCCAATCGGTCCGTCGCTCTTGCCGATCAACGGTTCGAGTTGCGCGATATTGATGCCACCTGGGCGCAGCACGCGTGGCGGGTCGCTGGTGCAATCCACGATGGTCGACTCGATCCCGACATTCGTCGCACCGCCATCGAGAATGAGCGGCACATGCAGTTGAAAATCGGTGAAGACATGCCGGGCCAGAGTCGGGCTCACGCGCCCGAATTTGTTGGCGGATGGCGCGGCGATGCCACCGCCGAACAATTCGAGGAGTTTCATCGCGACCGGGTGAGCCGCCACGCGCAAAGCCACGGTGTCTTGTCCACCGGTAACGGCATCGGAGACGCCCGCACCGCGTTGCACCACGATCGTAAGCGGACCGGGCCAGAACATCTTCGCCAGCGCACGCGCAACCTCGGGAATGTTGCGTCCCCACCGATCCATGTGCGCCGCGGACGGAATATGCACGATGAGCGGATGCGTCGCGGGTCGACCCTTCAACTTGAACACCTTGTCGACCGCTTCGGCATTGGCTGCATCCGCGCCCAAACCGTACACCGTCTCGGTCGGGAACGCGACCACTTCGCCCCGCTTCAACAACTCGACTGCTTCAGCGATTGCCTCGTCAGTGGCGTCCTTGATGTTAGCGGGCGGGACCGGTGGAATCGAAACGCGCACGCCATCAGCGGCCTTGGGCAACGGAGCGGGATTGACGATTTCTTCAGCCATACGGGGAATTTTTAGAATTTCAGTTCGGTGCGGATCTGTTGAGCGGTCGCCAGGGCCTCTTCGACCGTTGCGCCAAGGCATGTGACATGGCCCATTTTGCGTCCCGGCCGTGGCTCGCGCTTGCCGTAAAGATGCAGCTTCGCGCGTGGATGCGTCAACACCCGTCGCCAATCGGGCTCACCGTCGCGCCAGAGATCACCGAGCAGATTCATCATCACCGCCGGGCAATGCTGTTCGGTCGCCCCAAGCGGAAGCGCCGCCAGGACGCGCGCCTGTTGCTCGAATTGCGATGTCACGCACGCATCGATCGTATAGTGACCGCTGTTGTGCGGGCGCGGCGCGATCTCGTTGACCACGAGCACGCCGCTCTCCAATTGGAAAAATTCGACGCACAACACGCCGACGTACTGCAAGCCGTTCGCGATCGCGAGCACGGCATCGCGCGCGCGATTGGCAATCGCATCGTCAACGCGCGCTGGTACGATGCTGGTGACGAGGATTCCGTTCGCATGTTCATTCTCGGCAACCGGATAGACCGCGGTGGCCCCATTCTCATCACGCGCGATGACCACCGACAGCTCGCATACCAGGTGCATGCGCTGCTCGAGGACGCATGGCACACCCGACAACTCGGCGAACCCGGCGCGCGCCTCACCACGATCGGCGACCCGGACCTGCCCCTTGCCGTCGTAGCCGAGGCGGCTCGCCTTGAGAATGCCGGGAAACAGCGTCTCCGGGACGCTTTCGATATCGTCGACTGTCATGATCGCGGCGAACGGCGCAGTACCGAGACCACAGCTACGCACGAACGCCTTTTCGCGAATACGATCCTGCGCAATCGACACCGCCGCGGCGGCGGGGCTCACGCGACAATGCGAGGCCAGATATTCGAGGGCCTGCGCCGGCACGTTCTCGAATTCGGTGGTCACACCCTGGCAAAGCCCCGCCAATGCTTCAAGGCCGCGCGCATCGAGGTAATCGGCGCGAATATGCTGATCCGCCGTCGATCCGGCCGGCGAATGATCACTCGGATCGAGTACCGCCACGCGATAGCCCATGCTTTGCGCGGCCATGGTGAACATGCGTCCGAGTTGCCCACCCCCAAGCAGGCCCAGCCAGGCGCCGGGTTGCACAAAGCCCGCGGAATTCATTTCGCGGGGGGCAACTGCATCGCGCGCGCCGCACGTGTCTGGCGCGCGCGAAATGCGCTGAGTCGGGTCGCGAGGGCGCGATCCTTCGTGGCAAGTAACGAGACAACAAAGAGGCCGGCATTGGCCGCGCCGGCTTCACCGATCGCGAAGGTGGCCACCGGAATTCCCTTGGGCATCTGCACGATTGACAGCAACGAGTCTTCACCACGCAGGTATTTGGATGGCACCGGCACACCCAGCACCGGGACGATCGTTTTAGCGGCAAGCATCCCGGGTAGATGCGCGGCGCCACCGGCACCGGCGATGATCGCCTGCAAACCACGCTTGGCTGCGCTCTCGGCGTACGCAAACATGTCGTCGGGCATGCGATGCGCGGAAAGAACGCGCGCTTCGTAGGGCACACCAAACTCGTCGAGCATGCTGACGGCGTGTTGCATCACATCCCAGTCGGAGGACGACCCCATTACGACGCCAACGAGTGGCCGCGCGCCGGGGGAGTTAGCCACCCCCCAACCCCTTGCCCGTTAGTCTCATCAACGCTTCGCGATATTTCTCAGCCGTCTTGACGATCACCTCGGCAGGAAGGCGCGGCGCCGGTGGTCTCTTATCCCACGCCAAGGTTTCGAGATAGTCGCGCACGAACTGTTTGTCGAATGAAGGGGGACTGATGCCGGGGCGATATTCATCCGCCGGCCAGAAGCGCGATGAATCAGCGGTGAGCACTTCGTCGATGAGATGCAGCTTGCCGCCTGCGTCCAGACCAAATTCGAATTTCGTATCCGCGATCAGGATGCCGCGTGTGCGTGCGTAATCGGCCGCCTCCACATAGAGCCGGATGCTCACATCACGCACTTCGTTCGCACGCTCCGGGCCGATCAACGCCTCGACCGCGGCGAAATCGATGTTCTCGTCGTGGTCGCCCATTGCCGCTTTGGTGGCCGGTGTAAAGATCGCCGAGGGAAGTTTGTCGGCCTGCCGGAGCCCGCTTGGCAATCGAATGCCGCAGACCGCGCCGGTGGATTGATAGTCCTTCCATCCGGACCCGATGAGATAGCCGCGTACGACCGCTTCGATCGGCAAGGGCGCGAGCCGCTTCACAACCATCGACCGGCCGCTTACCTCGGCCTGCTCGGTTGCACCCTGTACCACTGCAACAGGATCGATACCAGTCAGATGGTGCGCAACCACATGCTGCAATCGTTCGAACCAGAAGAACGACAGCGCGGTGAGCACCGCCCCTTTATCGGGGATCGGATCGTCGAGCACGACATCGAACGCGGACAGCCGATCGGTGGTGACAATCAGCAGATGACGATCATCCACCGCGTAGATGTCGCGCACCTTGCCTTGTGACAGCAGAGGCAGGCTCTTGATGGAAGACCGGTAAAGGGGCTGGGCCACCGCGGGTGCGCCCCGATGCTGCGGGGCCAATGAAGAGGAAGGGGCGAATTGTAATGCCAAGGAATCTACGCGGCAGACCGCGTAGATCCCTGACGGCAGGCGCCACAGGTTGTTGCTAAGCGGCGATCTTCTCGACCGAGGCGTTGTATTCACCGGTCGCGGCCAAGCTGTTCATATGCGCGCGATGCAGCAAAGTGGCCTGCGCCGCGGGAACGTTGGCGCTTGCACCACGCCAAGCCTTGAGCGCGGATTGCTGCAATCCGCGACCGTACGAAAACGTCAGGGCCCAGGGACTACCGCCGAGCCGGTTGATTTCATTCAGGTGGATCGTCGCATCCGAATCATTCTGGCCACCTGAAAGGAACGCGATCCCGGGAACCGAAGCCGGAACCGTGCGCTTCAGAATCTTGAGCGAACGCTCGGCGACTTCGCGATGGCTCGCCTGCTTCGGGCAATCCTTCCCGGAGATCACCATCGACGGTTTGAGGACGATGCCTTCAAGCACGACCCGCTGGCTCGCGAGCGCGATGAACACGGTTCGAAGCGTGGTTTCAGTCACCCATTCGCAGGTGTCGATGTCGTGCACCCCGTCCATCAGCACCTCGGGTTCCACGATCGGCACGATACCAGCAGCTTGGCAATGCGCCGCGTACCTTGCGAGCGCATGGGCATTCGCCTCGATGCAGGCCGCGCTAGGAATGTCCTTGCCGATCGTGATGACCGCACGCCATTTGGCGAAGCGCGCGCCGAGCTTGGCATAGTCCACACAACGCTTGGCGAGCCCGTCGAGGCCTTCGGTCACCAATTCACCTGGGCAAAGCGGCATGTCCTTCGCGCCGCTGTCGACCTTGATGCCGGGAATGATGTTCTGGCGATTGAGCACGTCCACGAACGACGTGCCGTCCGCGCACTTCTGGCGCAACGTTTCGTCATAGAGAATCACGCCGGACAGGTACTGGCCCACGCCTTTGGTTGTGAAGAGCATTTCGCGATACGCACGGCGATTCTCTTCCGTGTTCGCGACATTGATTGAATTGAAGCGCTTCTCGATGGTGCCGGTGGATTCGTCGGCGGCGAGAATGCCCCGGCCTCTCGCGACCATTGCACGAGCAATGTCTTCCACGCGAGCAATATTTTCAGATGGACTGGTCATGGCGTCTCCGAGGGAATGCGGACAGTGGTGCAGCGGGGAAAGCCGGAATTTTAACCTTTGTCCCGGATCGGCCGCCAAATCTCAGTGGGTGCAAAATGCCTGCGCGCCGTGCGAATTTGCGCGAGCAGCCGTTTGCATCGCGGAGCAATCTGGGTTATGGGCGAATGGGACTTACTTAAACCGTCTGTGCTCAAGCCTCCGTTCGCCCTGAGCCCTTCGACCAGCTCAGGACAGGCCTGTCGAAGGGTAACGCAGGCGGGTCGATGGCGCGCGAGGGCTCGGCCGTAGAACCTTAACCGTCCAGCTCAGGGTAGCGCCGGAAGATTCCCTTCTCGTTGAACGGAATGCGGCGCGGCGATCCAAGATACGCCTTGAGACGCGGACGCCCGGCGACCCGATCATGTAGGGCGATGAGTTTTGCGTAAGTCGTTTCTTGCTGCGCCATCGCCTTTGGAAACGCATACCGCATGCCGGCGACGATCTGGAACATCGACAGATCGACATGCGAGACCGCCTCGCCCACCATCCACTGCCCGCCATTGCGATCGAGAAGGCTTTGGAAGTAGCCGAAGTATTTCGGCAATCGCACCGCAAGGAAATCGGCTGACCGTTTGAGCGCTTCGGGCTTCTGGTCCTCGTAGTAGAGGCTGCTCGCGATCGGATGATGCGTATCGTGTGCCTCTTTCACGAAATCGGTAACGGTGAGCTGCAACTGGTGCGCCCATGTCCGCCCCGCCTCATCAGCCGGTACGAGCCCTAGCCGCGGCCCCAGATACGCGAGAATGTTCGCCGTTTGCGCAATGAACTGATTACCCACCCTGAGAAAGGGCGGTGCAAAGGGCGGACGCCTCCCGCTCGCATCCTGCATAACGCGCGTCATCGCGGCCATGCCCATGCCGTTCGCTTCCGGTTCGCGTGCCACATCGACATAGTCGGCGCCTGCATCCTCCAGCGCAAGCCGGACGAACTCGCCGCGACCTTGGATCATCGGCCAGTAGTAGAACTCATAGCGCATGTTCATCTCCTCTCGTGAGCGGAGGATCATTGCTAATCACGGTTCCTCTTAACATACGCTTTCGTGGCGCATCTTGCAGGTCACGAGCACTTCGTCCGCATCACGCTTCCACCAGTTGTTCGCCGAAAAAATCTCGGCCTCGTGCATGCCGCGATACCCGGCCTCCTCGACCCAGGAACGGATCATCGGGATGTCGATGACGCCATCCCCCATCATGCCGCGATCGAAGGTGAGGTCGGTGGTGGGCACCAGCCAATCGCAAATATGGAAGCCGAGAATGCGCTTCTCGCCGGCGCGTTCGATCTGCGCCTTCAGCTCGGGGTCCCACCACACGTGATAGACGTCGACCGCGACGCCTAGCGCACCGCCTTTGCCCGAATCGAGCTGGTCGCAAAGATCGAGCGCTTGCCGCAACGTGTTCACGCAGGCGCGGTCGGCGCATTGCATCGGATGCAGCGGTTCGAGCGCCAGCGGGACACCGCAACCGCGCGCGTGATCGAGAATCTCGCCGAGGCCATCGCGTACCATCTCACGGGCGCCGATCAGATCCTTCGATCCCTTCGGCAGTCCGCCGGCTACGATCACAAGACAGCGCGCCTCTAATGTCGCCGCCTCATCGATGGCGCGCAGGTTTTCATCAATAACAGCTTGCCGCGCCTTGCGCTCGAGCGCCGGGAACAAGCCGGCCCGGCAATAGCCGGTGACGATGAGCCCCGCATCGCGAATCATTTTTGCTGAATCTTTGAGGCCCGCCTCGGCAACTCTGTCTCGCCACGGGGCGATGCCGCCGATGCGATGGCGGCGCAGCGCCTCGACCGCTTGACGCATATTGCATGACTCGCGAAGCGTTGCGGCATTGACGGCGAGAAGGTCGGGATTGGGAGGGTTGTGTTTCATGGCTACTTACTCACTTCAGGAATTCGGGGGATATCAATTTTGGCAGGACCAGCACGACGTCGGGCCAGACGATGATGAGCACCAGCACGCCCAGCATCGGCAACAGCATGATGATGACGTCCTTCAGCGCCTCGGTCATCCGGATGCCCGCGACCGCGCAGGCGATCATCAGACACAAACCGTATGGCGGCGTGACGAGTCCGAAGGCGAGCGAGACGATGCCGACCATCGCGAAATGCACCGGATCGAGGCCCGCCGAATTGGCGAGCGGCTGCAGGATCGTGCCGACGATGATGATCGCCGGAATCGCATCGAGAAAACATCCTACGACCAGAAACACGAAAGCGATGAACAGCCCGGCGGCGATCGGCCCCATGCCCCAGCCGATCACATTCGCGAGCAACGCCTTGGGAATCTGGTAGTACGCAAGCAACCAGCCGAACGCGCTCGCCGTCCCGACGCAGAACAGCGCCACTCCGGCGAGTTTGCCGGTATCGGACAGCGCTTCATGCAAACCCTTGAGGCCCATCTCGCGATAGACGAACAGCGACAGCGCGCCCGCATAGAGCACTGCGATGCAGGCTGACTCGGTCGCGGTGAACCATCCAAAGATCTTGCCGCCGACGATGATGACCGGTGTCATCAGGGCCGGGATCGACACGATCATGGAACGCCCGAGCTCGCCCCAGGTTTCGCGTGGATAGGTCGGGTAGCCGCGTGCCTTCGCATACGCATGAACCGTAGCCATCTGCACCAACCCGATGAGGAGTCCCGGAATGATGCCTGCGAGAAACAACGCGCCGATCGAGACCGTCAACACGCCGCCCCACACGATCATCAGGATCGACGGGGGAATGATGACCGCGAGCACCGCCGAGACCGCCGTGATCGCCACGGAGAAGCTGTCGTCATAACCTTCCTTGCGTTGGGCCTCGATGAAAATTTTCGACTGGCTCGCCGCATCCGCAGTGGACGATCCGGAAATACCAGCGAAGAAAATCGACAGGACGACATTGATCTGCGCGAGCCCTCCAGGGAAATGTCCCACCATTGCACGCGACAGGCGCAATAGCCGATCGGTGATGCCGCCCACATTCATGAGATTCGCGGTGAGCAGAAAAAACGGCACCGCAAGCAGGATGAACGAGTTGTAGGCGTTGAACGTTTCTTGGACGAGATTCATCGGCGTGAGGCGCGGCTCGATGAGAAAGATCGGCAGGCAGGCGAGTCCCAGCGCGAATGCGATTGGAACCCGGAGCGCCATCAGCAGGAAGAACACACCGAAGAGGAGAGCTGCCGCCTCGCTTGGCGAAAGGGCCGTTGCACCGGGCATCAGTTCGGCCCTTTCCGAATGATTCGCAGATCGTCCGCCATGCGTTCAGCGCCGAACACGAGCCACGCGAATCCGGTGACCGGCCATGCGACATGAATGAGCCAGAGCGGCAACTCCGCAAGCTCTGATATCCGGTTCCAGCCAAAGCGCGTGAATTCGATGCCCCACCAGACGAATACCAGCGCGAAGATCAATACGAACACGTTGCTCACCGTGCGGAGCATCGCGTTGGCACGCGCGCCGAGAATCGGCCAGATGTCCACATCGAAATGGGCCCCATCGCGCACACCGACCATCGCGCCGATCATGATCATCCACACGAAAAGGAAGCGCGCCATCTCCTCGGTCCAGATGTAGGCCGGGATGATCGGAATGGTTCGCGAAAAAATCTGCATGCTGACGGGAACGATCAGCACCGCCACCGCACCCACCAAGAGCCAAGTGAGAACGCGATGAACGACGGCCACGAAATATCGCAGCCCGCCCGGGGCGATTCCAGAAGAGTGATCCATGGGCACTGGACTGACCGATTGCGAAGATGAATTCAAATGCGAAGCCGCCCGATGCGCCCGCTGATCCGGCGCATCGGTAGCCACGACCAGCGAGGTAGACGCTGTTGCGAATTACTTGATCGCGTTGATCTTCGCGAGAATCTGATCCGCGCCGATTTCCTTGGCGTATGCGACAAGCACCGGTTCGACGGCCTTCTGCAACAGCGCACGATCAGTAAACGGCACGCGCTTCAGCTTCCCGGCCTTTTCGAGCGCGTCGAGCTTGGCGGCATCTTCGCTCGCTTCGATCTGGCGGCCATGGGCGCCCGCTTCCTTGCCCGCCCGCAGGACCGCCGCCTGCAGATCAGGCGGCAACTGCTTGAACGTCTTGGTCGAGAAGCAGAGCGGGCGAATCGTGATCGCATGCTCGGTCAGATTGAGGTTGGGCCCGACCTCGAAGAATTTCATCTGCTCGATCCCGGCCGCCTCGTTCTCGCCTGCTTGGATGACGCCATTCTGAATCGCGTTGTACACCTCGTTGTACGCGATGACTGTCGGCGCCATGCCGGCGGCGGCGAACATGCGGCTCCAGATCGGCGCGCCTTGCACCCGCACCTTCAATCCCTTCAGTTCCGCCATGTTCCGCACCGCCTTGTTGGCGAAAATATTGCGCACGCCGCCGCCTGCATAACCGATCAGCATGACTTCCGCTTTCTGATTCACTTCATCGGCGATCGGCTTCAACAGGTCGGCATCGAGCACCGCGTTCCAGTGTTTGAGGTCGCGAAACAGGAAAGGCGCATCAATGAACGGGGCGGCGCGCGAAAACGTCGACATGTGCGCGGGCGACACGATCCCGTAATCGACCGCCTTGCCCTGCGCCATGTACTCGAAGTATTGCTTCTCGAGGCCAAGCGCGCTGTTCTTGTGCAGCGTGAAATTGACGGGCTTCCCGTAGTATTTCTTCACCAGCTCCTCGAACCGAACGAGGGATTTGGTGAAAGCGTGATCGTCGTTGAATTGCACCGCGCCGTTGAGCGTGATGGTCTGTTGCCCCGCCGCTGCAAGCGGCAATGCGAGCGCGCCGGCGCAAACCAGCCGATTGAACAATCTGCGATTCATGACTCCTCCTCGATTCTCAGTAGTGGAACGGCAAGCCTAACGACCGCTGAACTTCGGAGGACGGCGGCCTCGGAACGCCTCGATGCCCTCCTGCGCATCCGCGGTTGAAGCGGTCAGGCCGGCGGCGAGGCCTTCAAGCGTCGTCGCGAGCCCCTCACCGACCGAAGCGTCGACCAACTGCTTGGCTGCCTGGACGGCGACCGGTGCATTGTCGGCGATGCGGCGTGCCAACTCAAGCACGCGATTCCCTAACTGCTCGGGTGCGACCACCTCATTGACCAATCCCCAATCGTTGGCGAGCATGGCGTCGATCGGTTGGCCCGAGAAAATCATCTGCTTGGCGCGTCCCGTTCCGACCAAGCGGGGAAGCCGTTGCGAACCGGTCCAACCGGGGATTGCCCCGATGGTCGTTTCCGGCAATCCGAGGCGCGCCGCGGTCGAGGCGATGCGCATGTCGCACGACAACGCGAGCTCGAGTCCTCCTCCGAATGCGATTCCGCCGACCGCCGCGATCGTGGGTTGACGCAGGCGCGCGACACGATCGAAGATGCGCTGTCCATCACGAATCCAGCGCGCCCACATGCCACGCCCGCCAAGCGGCGCCCACTCGATGATGTCCGCGCCCGCGCAGAACGCCTTCGGCGACGCCGACTCGATGATGACCACACGAACGGAATCATCGGTATCGATCCGCAGGCAGACGGTTTCCAACTCACCAAGCATCGCCATGTTGAAGGCATTCAGCTTCTCGGCGCGATTGAGGGTAACGCTCGCGATTGCACCGTCGATGGCAAGGCGGATGAGCTCGTTCATGGGAGATCCCGATGCGGTGAATGTCGTCAAGTAGAAACGCCGTGCGTCGCAAGCAACTGGCGCATGCGATCAACGGCGAGCGTCGGATCGCGTAGCAGTCCGGCGCGATCGGCGAGGCGAAATGCTTCCGCGAAGTGGAGGATGTTGCGCGCGCTCTGTTGTCCACCGACCATGACGAAGTGGTCCTGATGCCCGTTGAGCCACGCAAGGAACACGACGCCGGTCTTGTAGAAGCGCGTCGGGGCGCGAAAGAGGTGTCGTGACAACGCCACGGTCGGCGCAAAGATTTCGTGGTATCGGATTCGATCGCCGGCTGCCAATGCGGCGAGCGCAGCGGAGGCGGCCGGTGCGATGACATCGAAAATGCCCAGCAACGCATCGGAGTATCCCTGACCGTCGCCTTCGATCAGCTCGGCGTAGTTAAAATCGTCGCCGGTGTACATGCGGATGCCTGGATTCAATTGGCGGCGCATGACGATTTCCTTCTCCTTGTCGAGAAGAGAGACCTTCACGCCATCGATTCTTGTGGCGTTCGCATTGATCACCGCGATGGCGGTCTTCATCGCCTCATGGTGATAGCGATTCCCCCAATAACCTTCGAGTGCCGGATCGAACATCTCGCCCAGCCAGTGAATAATCACCGGCTCTTTCACCTGCGCAAGGATGCGGCCGTAGACCTTCGCATAATCGTCGGGGGATTTCGCGCATGCCGCGAGGACACGACTTGCCATGAGGATAATGCGGCTGCCTGCACCTTCCACCGCGGCGCACTGTTCTTCGTAGGCCGCAATGACCTGATCGATAGTGAGCGAGGCCGACCATGCGAGATGATCGGTCCCCGCACCACTTGCCAACACCGCCCCGGGGAAATCCCGCGCCGCCGCGACCGAGCGCTTGATCAGCGCAAGAGAGGTCGACCAATCGAGGCCCATCCCGCGCTGCGCGGTATCCATCGCCTCGGCCACGCCGAAACCAAGTGACCAGAGATGACGACGAAACGCGATCGTCCGATCCCAGTCGATGGCGGCCTCCAGCCACGGCTCCTTCGTCGACCACGGATCGGCCACCACATGCGCGGCGGCGTAGGCAACGCGGTTGAACGTCTGGGTCTGCCTGGCCGGAAAATCGCGCGGAGCAGACAGCACGAACGTGTCGGATGCGCCTGGTGCAACCGGCAGCTTGATCGACAACCCAATCGACTGTGCCGCGTTCATCGCTTTTCCCGTTTCCCGTTTCCCGTTTCCCGTTTCCCGTTTCCCGTTTCCCGTTTCCCGTTTCCAACGTCACGCCGCCAGCGGCATCACGTCCACCCAGCGCCGCTCTTTCCATGACTGCAGCGCACACTCGACGAGCTGCACCCCCTTTGCACCTTCGAGCAGGTTCCATCGGAATGGCGCGTCTTCGCACACATGGCGAATGAACAGCTCCCACTCGGCCCTGAATGCGTTGTCGTACGCGATGTTGTTGGGGACTTCCTGCCAAGTGTTGAAGAAATCGATCGTCTGCGGAATGTCAGGATTCCATACCGGCTTCGGCGTATTGACACGCGACTGCGACATGCAGCGCTGGAGTCCCGCGACGGCCGATCCGTGCGTGCCATCGACCTGGAACGTGACGAGATCATCCCGACGCACACGCACGCACCAGCTCGAGTTGATATGGGCGATCACGCCCGAATCCAGTTGCAACGTTGCGTACGCCGCATCGTCGGCCGTTGCCGCGTAGGGCTTGCCGTCCTCGTCCCAGCGCTCCGGGATATGCGTTGCGCCAAGACATGTCACGCTCTTCACGGCGCCGAACAGATTGTCGAGCACATAGCGCCAGTGGCACAGCATGTCGAGGATGATGCCGCCGCCATCTTCGGTCCGGTAATTCCACGAGGGCCGATTCGACGGTTGCAGATCACCTTCGAACACCCAGTAACCGAACTCGCCGCGCACCGACAAGATGCGGCCGAAGAAGCCCGCATCGATCAGCATCTTCAGTTTCAGAAGTCCGGGAAGCCATAACTTGTCTTGCACGACACCGTGCTTCACACCAGCCTTCTCGGCGATTCGATAAAGCTCGATGGCCTCCGCGAGATTGGTCGCGACCGGCTTCTCGCAATAGACGTGCTTGCCAAGCGCAATCGCGCGCTTGAGTAGCGTAGGACGCATCTGCGTGGTGGCCGCGTCGAAGAACACCGTGTCGTTCTTGTCCGCGAGCGCGCGGTCGAGATCGGTCGTCCAGCGCTCGACGTTGTGGGCACGGGCGAGCGCGTGAAGTTTCTCTTCGCTCCGGCCCACGAGAATGGGATCGGGCATCACCCGCGTACCGTCTTGCAAGCGAACGCCGCCCTGGGCGCGGATGGCTGCAATGGAGCGCGCGAGATGCTGGTTCGCGCCCATGCGGCCGGTGACGCCGTACATGATGATGCCAAGTCGTTTTTCGGTCACGTTCTAACCCTCTCTAGCACAACTACCCCCTCAAAAATTCACCACAGAGGACGCGGAGGACACAGAGGAAAAACGGTCGAATCGGTGTTTTGTGACGATTCGACTGCTTGCACGGAGTCGTCGACCAAATTGCACGTTCGGGTGGCAAGGCGTTCAAGCAATACGCTCCCGCGATTGTGCGCCTGATTTGTTGTTTGCCCGGACTTCCTCCGCGTCCCCTGCGTCCTCTGCGGTTCAATCATGAGTCAGGAAACTCTGCCGCCTGATCACTTCCACCACCGCTGCGTTATCGATATCGCCATCGCCATCCGCGATCGCCTGCTGCAGCAGCGAATCGTGCACGCCCGACATCGGTAGGCGCATGCCGAGGCGCTTCGCTTGCGCGAGAATCAATTGCACGTCCTTCGCATGCTGGCGCAGGCGCCCTTGCGCCGTGTAGTCGCGCTTCAGCATCTTGTCGCCTTTGATGTCCATCACCTGCGAGTACGCCGCCGATGCTTTCAGGACATCCATCAGCGCCGCGGCATCGAGCCCCATGCGCTCGGCAAACGCGAGCCCTTCCCCGAGCGCGGCGCGATTGAGCCCCAGCACCAGATTGATGACGAGCTTGGCACGCGCCCCCGCGCCGGACTCCCCGACGTGAAACCACTGCTTGACCAAGGAGTCAAAGAGATCGGCGCATGCTGCGGCACACGCCGGATCCCCGCCCACCATCATCACCGAGTCGCGCTTTCGCACCTGTACGCTCGTCCCGGAGATCGTCGCATCGAGGAACGGGACGCCGACCGCCGCGGCACGACGTGCCGTCTCGACAACGCGATCGGGGTCGCTGGTTGTGGTGCTGATGATGGCCTGCGGACGAAGAGCGTTGGACATTACGCCGCCTTCATCCCACAGTACGCGTTCGATATCGCCATCGTCGAACACGCAGAGCACAATCCTTCGCGCACTGTCGGCAACAGCGGCCGGAGATTGGGCGATCGATCCGCCACACGATAACAGGTGTTCGCATCGATCCTGTTTGAGATCGAACCCGCACACTGATTGACCCGCTTCCAGCAATCGCTCGGCGATCGCGGTGCCGACGAGGCCAAGTCCGATGATGCCGACCGGTGGAGACGCTGCTGCCATCATGCGAAACCCTCGATGAATACGCGCCGCATGCCCGACCACATCGGCTCCGCCCCGACGCCCAGACCAGGGCACGCTAGTGACCCGATCGAAAGCATGCCGCCCGCGATCCGTAGCCGCACCGCGCCGAAACTTTTCTCGTAGAGGTCGGGGTGGGCAATGAGAAATGAGCGTTGCTCGCTCTCGTCGATCCCCGCCATGCCGTCAACATAGTGATGACCGTTTCGCTCCACGTGGCCTAGTCCGAGAAGCGCGACGATCGCGAGATCCTGCTGGACGGAGACGCCCGCTTGGCAAGTGAGATCCTCGGCGGAAAGGAAATAGCGGCCTCGCTCGGTCGCATTCCAGTGCGCGCATCGCGCTCCATTCAAGATCGATTTGTAGAGACCCTTGCACGCCTTGGTCGAGACCCCGGTGTAGCCGAGCGTCTTCGCCTGCGGAAACGCGGTGAGATCGCCGTCCGATTCGTCGATCAGCAACGGTTTGCGCCGGGCAAGGGACTCCACCGAATGCGAGAGCGCACGAACGCGCGCTATCGGTTGTTCGATGAAGAGGACGCTTGCCGCGAACCGTTTGAGTCTGGGCGCCTCCGCGATGCGTGCCCACAGCGCGCTCACGCCCTGGACGATGTCGTACTGTTCGTTGCCGTCGAGCGTGACGTGATAGGGAGAAGAAATGGTATCCAGCACGCCGGCGATACTGGTAAGCCGCGCGAGATCGTCGTCGAGATCGCCGCCGACCTTGATCTTGAAATACGAGTGTCCGTAGGTTTGTACGACCTGCTCGAGCGTCTCAGGCAGCCCATCCTTGCGCCACGCCTTCACATCCGAAGCGCGGATCGGATCGACCAATCCCACCGTGTGGCGCACATCGAGCGTTGAAGGCGACGACAGACTTGCAAGCCATTTATCGAGATGGAATCCCGCCAGGTCGGGCGTGTGCGGCGCGACGTCGATGCCCGGCATGTTGCGTCGGATCGCATCGAAGAACGTGAGCCCAAGAAGCCGGCAAAGCCCATCGAGAATTGCACGATCGATGAGTGCCGGGCCGAAGCTCGCCACCAGGGGATTGAGTCCGCGTTTGCCACAGGTGTCGAGGTGCGGGTCGTAGTGCGCGGAGAAATGCCCGAATGCCGGACGCGGACCGCCATCACTCGTATAGGCGCGCGCTGCGATCAAGATCGCGTCACGCAGCTGTTGAAAATTGTCTTCGTTGGACAGCGCGAGATTCTTGTCGAACCACTTAGGTGCGAGCAGGTCGGCCGCCATGCCCCAACCTTCGCGGCCGTCGGGCATGCGGATCTTTGCTCTGACAAAGGCCTGCGGCGCAGCGGTGAGGGTTACCACGCCGAAGCGAAACGGCAGGCGCAACGTGACGTCACGCTCGAGAAGCTCGATCGCGCGGACGGAAACCGACGGTGCGGCCTTCATGTGCCTGCTCATTGAATGATTGTTTGGGAACGGGGAACGCGCACTCGGGCGCCCGGGAGCGACATGCTGCCAGAAGCCGGCGTTGTTCGCGTAGACGGCTGCTGGAATACGCCCCGGAATGTTGAGGAGGATGGCTGAACGTGATCCGCCGTAGATCGCGCCGACATAGACGCATATGAGAACAAGCAACGCCACGTTCGATTCCATCTTGAGCGTAAGCGTAGTGACCAGTGCCACGCCCATCGTTGCGGTGAGCCCCGGCAATGGGCCGATTATGATGCCGAGCAGCGTGGACGCCGCGATATACGCGAGACGCGTCAGATCCAGAAAGCCCGCGATCGGGCGGCCGAATAGAACTAGCCCATCCATCGTCGCGCTTCAGGGAGGGGCATGTTCGAGCGTTTGCCTGGCGCGATTTGCATCAGGGGAGCCGCACCAGAAATATCTCCTGGAAAGTCAGGGTGACAACGATCGCGGTGGCGGCACCGCAGAGCGCGGCGATCATCAGGCCGCGCATGACACGGCCGGACGCCACCCGCAATGATCCACCCAAGTGCCCAATAGAAATCGGCCTTCGCGGCGACGCCGTGATTGGACGCAATCTGATCGGTCGGCGCCATTGACGAAAATCTGCGGAACGCGAAAGACATCCCGCGTTAGGGTTTTCCATACGGAGCGCGAATGAAAAGGCCGCGGCGGAGCGGATGATTCGCCGTTCGCCGCGGCCTTTCTAGTATCTCTCTCCTCGCTATTACATTTGATACGGATGGCCGGCTTAGGGTCTTGGAATGCCGACGGTATCCGGGGACACTTTGGTTTTTCCACCTGCGTGCATCAACCAGGCGTTCGCCTGGACCGCGGGGAAGGCCGCCTATTGCGCAGAATCGCCCGCGAGCGGCCCGAAGAACGCGCCGCGACTCGCCGAATATTTTTTCACTGCGCTTTCGCGTCGAGTGATACGAATGCGGCGATTGCCCCGATCAATATTAAAAGGGAGATCTTTCGCCAGTCGAGGACCAGCATAGCGCGCTCCTCACGGTGATGATTGAACCGTTGGCGCAGGATTGGAGGGCGGGTTGTAACCGATTCGGCCAGAGTTTGCAACTTGCGTTCGCGTTCGACTACGATTTGGTCTTGGCCGCAAAACGCGACGAAATACTCAGCACATCGCCCATATCGCGATCGACAATGACGGCCGGGGGCGCGGCAATTCGCCGCGGCAGTGACGTTGCGGACGTATTGTCTGGTGTCTGGTCAGGATCCATCCATGTTCGGATCAACCCGCTCAACCGCCACTCGAGGAAGCACATATGTCTTGGATCGATATCTATCTGCTGACGCTCATCGTCACGCTGGTCTTGTTGCTGATCACGCGGGCAAGGCGTTAGGCGACGGCGTCACGCGCGGCCGTCGTCATCCGAATTCCGGCCCGGCGGATGCGATCAATCGCAATGGGTCGTCGAACGTTTCAGCGCGACCGAGCGCCATCCGGGAGAACGGCCGTCCGACACTGAATCCGCGGGCGGTGAGCCAGTTGCGGATCGAACGGTGCCGTTCCGGAAGGTCGATGCATACCGGGTAACGAACGCGCGACAACGCGCCCGACAGCAATTCAATCGCGACATCGCTGCGGTCTGCGCATAGCGGCCCGAGTTGCGTCGCCAACCGGCCATCGCGCGCGAGTATGAAACCAACAACCTGTCCCGCCTCCTCCGCGTAGAGCGCGGCATCGGGAACCCGTGCACGCAACGCCCCCAGGATCGCGCTACGGTCACCGCCGAATATCGATATGTCGTATGCGAGCACGCGCGGCCATGTCGAATCGGTGATCGGACGAATGACGTGCGGGCTCGGATTCGGACCCGCCGGCGCACCCGTTACTGCGCTCGAATCCATCGCAGCGCTGACATGTCGCATCGGCGCAATCAGTCGCTCGAGCCACCAGCAGTCGGTGAACCCCAGCCGCAGGTACACCTCGCGACCGGCCGGCGTCGCATCGAGGAATGGGACGATGCGCTCTCTTCCGAGCTCGCGCGTTGCCCATTCGGTGAGTTGCGTGGCGAGTCCGCGCCGGCGCACGCGCTCGGCAACCAGCACCACGCTGATCCACGCGAACCGGGGACCAAGGGGAATGATCATCGTCGTTGCGCATAGTCGACCTTCGCCGTCGGAAAGGCCGACACCATAACCATGATCGAAGAACAACCGCCAGTCCGCTTCGCTCTGGTTCCATTCGGCCGCGACGGAAAGCGCCATCCCCCCGTCGATATGCTCGCGCGCCAGCCGATGTTCGGTCAAGGGCGCCTGATCATCATGCTCAATAGGTGCCATCGCGCGTCTCGAAGTGGGTCTCCTTGCCAAGGCTCGTGCCGCCACGCGCGACCCAATCGGCCGTCCAGTCGAGTAGCGTCTCGATCGAAATCGAAGGCGGACCAAACAGTCGGACGGCCTCGCTGCAATTGATGACCCAGGCGTCCGGTGCCTCCGTGCCGCTGAATCGGGGCAGGCGTCCGAGGCGGCGACCAAGTCCCTCCGCAAGATCTCGTACGTGGTGCATCGGGCCCGAGACGTTCAGCGCCGACATGGGCGCGGTACCTACGCGCAGCGCCCTCAGTGCCTGGGTGTTCGCATCACCCTGCCAAATGATGTTGACCGCGCCCATCGCCACATCAATCGGCATGTCATCCAGGATCTTGCGCGCGATATCGTGCAACACACCGTAGCGCATGTCGATCGCGTATGAGAGTCGAATGATTCGTCCCGCCGTGCCATTGATCTGCGAGAAGTATTCGAATACACGCTCACGGGCGACGCAGGAATTCGCGTACTCGCCCGATGGCGGGTTCGGCACGACATTCTCGTCCGCTCCCGGTCCGGTGATTGCGGCGAATGGATACACGCACGCTGTCGAGAAAACCACGAGTCGCGACCTTGCGTACGCCTCCGCGACATACGCTGGAACGAGTGCATTCATCGCCCAGGTGAGCGGCTGATTGCCCGCCGAGCCGAACTTCCGCCCAGCCATGAACATGGCATTCGCCGCCTTCGGGAGGCGGTCGACCGCCGCACGATCGAGCAGGTCGGTCTCGATGCACTCGACGCCGTGGGATTCGAGTTGTGCTCGCACGCGCGGGTCGGAAAATCGCGCGACACCGATGACCCGCTTGCCGGGTGCCGCGCGCTTCGCCAGCCGGGCGAGCGTCGGCCCCATCTTTCCGCTAACACCCAGCACGACAAGATCGCCATCGAGGATGGCGAGGTCGTCGATCAATGCGGATGACGGCGTCGTCATCAGATCTTCGATGTGATCAACGTCGACAAAGCGTGCAGGGTGGGTACGCATCATTCGCCCAAGCTCGAGTTCCGAACAGGCAGCAATCTAGCAGGATCATGATTGCAGGGTGCCGCACAATGAGTGTCTTCGAACCCGGCGCGAGCGACACCTGAATTCCCTTCCGGCGTGTTTTTGAGTAATGAACGCGAACTTCGGGCGTGATGGCGTTCTTACGCCGCGAAGGTTTCGTGAATTGATACGCATGACAAATCGTCACTATCTTTCAACCCGATTGCTTTCGATCGGAGTTAGGGACTACTGTTCATTTGTACTCCGCGATGCACCGATTGGCTTTTCCTCCGCGGGCCATTCATTCCCAGCGCATTGCGATAAATCATCGCGAGGATTCGGGGCGGCTCCATGGGGATCAGAATGCGGATCGATTGCGTGTTCGAGCGGACCGTTGCCGGCCGCATAGTACGATGCGATTCCGGAGCGAATTATCGAGCGCCTCTCGAATGAATAATCGCCTGGAAGCCGCTGCTCCTCTCTCCCTGAGTGAACCGCTGTTCCGGGACATCATCGATGCCGTTCCGGTATCGATCTGGGTCGAGGACTTTTCCGCGGTGCGTGACGCGCTGAATGCGCTCGCGCAAACCCCCGCGGAGCTCGCCCATCATCTGGATGCGCATCCCGAGCTTCTCCCCAAGCTTGCCGGCCTGGTTCGCGTGCTCGCGGTCAACGCGGCAACCCTCGAAATGATGGGCGCAACGGAGCGCCGCGATCTGCTGCGTCCCCTCGATACCTTGTTTACTACGGCCTCGTACACAGTGTTCCGTGACGAGCTGCTCGCGATCGCATCGGGCCGTTCCGCATTCGAATCGGACATGCAGATGCGCACCTTGGACGGACGGCCCCTGCTCGCACACCTGCGATTTGCCGTCCCTGGTTCGCCGCCCGACTACTCGCGCGTGCTGGTCGCGATCTCCGATATCACCGCGCAACGGAACACGGAAGACGCCCTGCGCCGAAGCGAAGCGCAGTTGCGGCTCATCACCGAAAACGTCCCCGCCGGAATCGCTCATCTCGATCGCAATGAACGCGTGGTCTACACCAATGAGCGCTTCGCCGCCCTGTTCGGCTGGCGATCGCAGGACGCGCTTGGTGTAAGCGCGCGCGACGTGATCGGCCATGCGGATTACGCGACCATCCACGATCAGATGCGCCGCGCGATGGACGGCGAGACGGTCAACTACACCCGGGCCCATGCGCATCCGAACGGACGCATCGTCCACATCGACGTATGGCTCGTGCCGGCTCGCGATGCAACGGGTGACGTTGATGGTGTGCACGCGCTCGTGCAAGACGTCACCGAGCAGCGCAAGGCTGAAGAGGCGCGCCTGGAAAGCGAAACGCGCCTGCGGATCGCGATCGAGGCAACCGGCCTTTTCGACTGGGAATGGGATATCGCGACGAACGAGCTGAGATGGGGACGTGACCCATCGCCGCTCCTGGGTCCGCGCGGGGCCGATGGGTATCCGGATTTTCGCTTTCTCGTGCATCCGGAAAGCCGGCCCGCCTTTCTCGCCACCAGGCGTGCCGCGCTTGACCGCGACACGGCCTACGACGTCGAGTATCGATTGAATCGAACGGACGGGGGCGTATGTTGGCTATCCTCGCAAGGAACAGTACTTCGTGACGCAGGCGGCAATCCGCTTCGCATGATCGGATTCGCCCGCGACATTACCGAGTCCAAGCAAAGGCAAGTAGCGCTCAGCCGATCCGAAGCTCTCAAAGGGGCGATGCTCGCCTCCGCACTCGATGCCATCATCACGATGGATCATCGCGGCCTCGTGGTGGAATTCAATGCGGCAGCCGAGCAGTGCTTTGGATACACGCGCAAGCAGGCGGTCGGTAACCTGCTCGCCGATCTGATTGTTCCGGTCCATCAACGCGAGCGGCTCGCGGAGGGACTCGAGCGGCTCGTCGAGACAGGCCGATCGAATCTTCTCAATCGTCGCTTCGAGTCACGCGTATTAAGGAGCGATGGATCGGAGATCGACGTCGAAGCCGCGATCGTGCGGATTCCGGGCGAGGATCCCCCGCTCTTTGCCGGATTCGTGCGCGATATCACCGAACGGAAGCGGGCAGAGCAACGCATTCAGCATCTGGCGACCCGCGACGCGCTCACCGCTTTGCCCAATCGCGCGTTGCTCAACGACCGTCTCGAGCACGCGCTTGCGAAGGTGCGTCGCGATGGCGGACTGCTCGCCGTCATGTATCTGGATCTCGATCGCTTCAAGGACGTGAACGATACGCTCGGTCATCAGATCGGCGACGCCCTTCTGAAAGAGGCCGGGCAGCGTCTGCGCGGATGCCTGCGCGAGGGCGATACATTGGCCCGGCAGGGTGGCGACGAGTTCATCGTGCTACTCACCAACCTGAGCGCCCAAAGTCATGCGGCGCTGGTTGCCGAGAAGCTGCTCGCGAGTCTCGCCCAGCCTTGCCGCATCGGTGATCACGAAATCCTCGCGAGTGCGACGATCGGCATCGCCTTGCATCCGAACGACGGGGAGGACGCGACAACACTTCTCAGGAATGCGGATACCGCGATGTACCACGCCAAGGAAAGCGGCATTGGTACCTACCAGTTCTTCACGCAAAGCATGAACGAGACGGCGCGACGGCGAATCGCACTGGAAGGGGCGCTCCGGCGGACCGTCAAGCGCGAGGAAATCATGCTGTTCTTCCAGCCGCAGATCCATCTTGCGACGGGCGATCTCGTTGGATTTGAAGCGCTCGCCCGCTGGCGACATGGACATCTCGGTCTCGTCCCGCCGGCACAATTCATCCAGTTGGCCGAGGAAACAGGACTCATCCTTCCGCTTGGAGAACAGGTTCTTCGCAACGCCTGTACCGAGGCGGTGCGCTGGCAGCGAGTCGCCTCGCAACCTTTGCGGGTCGCCGTCAATGTGTCCGCGCGCCAGTTTCGGCAGCGGGCGTTTGTCGATGTCATCCGCGGCATTCTCAAGGAGACAGGACTTCCGCCCACATGCCTCGATCTGGAGATCACCGAAAGCACGTTGATGTTGAACAACGCCGAGGCGGTGACCGAGCTCCATAAGCTCGGGGAGATGGGCATCCAGCTCACCATCGATGATTTCGGAACCGGCTACTCAAGCCTGTCGTATTTGAAACGCCTGCCGATCGATGCGCTCAAGATCGATCAAAGCTTCATTCGTGATCTGCTCACCGATTCAGAAGACGCTTCGATCGTCCGCGCGATCGCGGGGCTCGGACAGAGCCTCGGTCTGAAGGTCATCGCGGAGGGCGTCGAGGACGAGGACCAGGCGGCATTCCTTCTCAAGCTCGGATGCGAGCTCGCGCAAGGATATTATTTCGGGGTTCCAGTCCCGCCCGGTCAGATCATCCCGTATATCAAAGCGCCAATGCGGGCGCTTGATCTGGCGGCGGCGCCCGCCGCCTGATCAAGCGCCCGCTGTTTCAGCGGACAATTTGCATCAAGGACGGCGATGCTCGCCGATCTTGACGATCTTCATCGTGTTGGTACCACCGGCCTTGCCGATCGGCTCGCCGTACGTGACGACAATGATGTCCCCGGGCTTTGCGACACCGTTGTCGACCAGAACCTGCTCGGCTTCGGCAAGCAACTCTTCGCGGTCGTGACCGATGTAGCGCATCGCCAGGGGATAGGTGTCGCGAAACAGCGAGCACCGGTAGCGCGTCGCGCTCTGGGAGGTGAGCGCATACACGGGCACCCCGCAATTGATGCGTGAGATCCATAACGCCGTGGACCCCGATTCGGTCAGCGCGGCAATCGCCTTCACCTTGAGATGGTAGGCAGTAAAAAGCGCCGCCATCGCGATCGATTGATCGACGCGGGTAAACACACGATCAAGAAAGTCGCGATCGAGGGTCACCGGTGCGGATTGCTCGGCAACCGAACAGATGCGGCTCATCGATTCGATCGTCTCGACCGGATACATTCCGCTTGCGGTCTCGGCCGAGAGCATCACCGCATCGGTGCCATCGAGCACCGCATTGGCGACATCGGATACTTCCGCGCGGGTCGGGATCGGGCTCTCGATCATCGATTCCATCATCTGGGTCGCAGTGATCGTCAGCTTGTTGCGTTCGCGGGCGAGTCGGATCATGCGCTTTTGCAGCGACGGCACCGATGCATCACCCACTTCGACCGCCAGATCGCCACGCGCGACCATGATGCCATCGCACGCCGAAAGAATATCTTCGAGCGCCGCCGGCACCACCGCTTCCGCGCGTTCGATCTTCGCGATCAGCAGCGCCTTGCCACCGGCCGCACGCATCAGCTCGCCGGCCAAGTACATGTCGCGTCCGCTCTTTGGAAACGACACCGCCAGGAAGTCGGCGTTGATCTTCGTGGCAAGCCGAATGTCTTCCATGTCTTTCGGCGTCAGCGCGGGCGCGGTGAGCCCGCCCCCCAACCGGTTGATCCCCTTGTTGTTCGACAGCGTGCCGCCGTGACGAACCGAACAATGCACGACATCTCCAACCACACGGATGACGTCGAATACGATTCGCCCGTCATCGAGCAGGAGCACGTCCGCCGGCTTCACGTCGCGCGGCAGCTCCTTGTAGTCGATCCCGACTTTGGTCTCATCGCCAAGCTCGCAGGCGCTATCGAGCATGAAGTCGGCACCACGCTCGAGCTGGACCTTGCCGTCCTTGAATTTGCCGACGCGGATCTTGGGCCCCTGCAAATCGGCCATGATGCCGACCGTGCGACCGACCTTGCGACACAGCTCGCGTATCAGCTCGGCGCGCCGTATGTGATCCTCGGGCATCCCGTGCGAGAAGTTGAGGCGCACGACGTCGACGCCGGCAACCACCATGCGCTCCAGGACTTCAGGATCACTCGACGCAGGACCCAGCGTCGCGACGATCTTCGTGCTTCGGATCATTGGCTCGGGGAAGAGGGGAAGGTCAAATCAGTCTAGCATGTGAGGCATTACGGACCTACGAGTCATGCAACTGGCGATTGAACCACCAAGGCGGCAAGGTAGTTTCAGAATCGATCAGCATCATGCTCAAGACGAGATCACTGGACCGCGTTCGCACACACGCACTTCCAAAAATCACGTACTTCTAAAAATCACGCACTTCTAAGAACTTGGCGCCTTCGTATCTTGGTGGTTCATCCCAGGGTTGTAGAGAATTCAACCCTTCGCGCGTTGCTCGAGGATCTCGATCGCCGGCAGCTTCTTGCCTTCCAGGAATTCGAGGAATGCGCCCCCGCCGGTGGAGATGTACGAGATCTTGTCGGTGATACCGAACTTCGCGATTGCCGCGATGGTGTCGCCGCCACCCGCCAGCGAAAACGCTTTCGATTGCGCAATGGCGTTCGCAATGGTTCGCGTGCCTTCGGCGAATTGCTCATGCTCGAACACGCCGACCGGACCGTTCCAAACGATCGTGCCGGCCCTTTTCAACATATGCGCGAAGGCCAAGGCCGACTGCTTGCCGATATCGAGAATCAAATCGTCCGCCGTGACGAACTCGGTCGATTTCGATTCTGCCTTGGCGCTCGCCGAAAATTCCTTCGCAGTCACGACATCGATCGGGATGGGCACCGACCCGCCCTTCCCTTCGATCAACGCCATGATCTTTTTCGCCTCATCGACGAGATCGGGTTCCGCCAGCGATTTACCGATCTTTCCGCCGCTTGCCAGGATGAACGTGTTGGCGATTCCACCACCCACGATCATCTGATCGACTTTCGCAGCCATCGAAGCGAGGATCGTGAGCTTGGTCGATACCTTGGAGCCTCCCACGATCGCAACGAGTGGCCGCGCCGGATTGACGAGCGCGCGCGACAACGCATCGATCTCGCCACGCATCAGCGGGCCGGCGCAGGCGATCTTCGCGAACTTCGCGATGCCGTGGGTCGTCGCCTCGGCGCGATGCGCGGTCCCAAAGGCGTCATTGGCATAGATGTCGCAGAGCGCCGCCATCTTCTTCGCGAGCGCCTCGTCGTTCTTCTTCTCGCCCTTGTTGACCCGGCAGTTCTCGAGCAGGACGATCTCGCCCGGCTTCACATCGACGCCGTCGACCCATTCTTGCCTGAGCGAAACAGTCCGTCCGAGCAACTCGCCAAGGCGCTTGGCGATCGGCGCCAGCGAATCCTCGGGCCGCAACGTGCCTTCGGTCGGCCGGCCAAGGTGTGAAGTCACCATCACCGCGGCGCCGGCCTTCAATGCATGCTGGATGCCAGGCACCGAAGCGCGGATGCGCGAATCGTCGGTGATGTTGCCCGCATCGTCTTGCGGTACGTTGAGATCCGCGCGGATGAAGACGCGCTTGCCGGCGAGCGGCAGGTCGGTGAGGTTGAGAACGTTCATGGACTACGTTTGCCTCCGCCGCAACGAGTAGGGGTGCGCGGCATGCGTGCTATTTCGCGCCCATCAGCGCAACCGTTGTATCCAACATCCGGTTGCTGAATCCCCATTCGTTGTCATACCACGAAGAGACTTTTACCAAGGTGCCTTCGGATACTTTCGTGAGCGTCGAATCGAAGATCGACGAGGCCGGATTGTGGTTGAAGTCGACCGAGACGAGTGGATCCTTGTTGAATTCCAGGATGCCTTTCAATTCGCCTTCCGAAGCCTGCTTCACCGCATTGTTCACTTCGTCCACCGTGGTAGCGCGCTTGGCGACGAACACGAGATCGACGACCGACACGTTGATGGTCGGCACGCGAATCGCGTAGCCGTCCAGCTTGCCGTTGAGCTCGGGCATGACCAGACCGACCGCGGCCGCCGCGCCGGTCTTGGTCGGAATCATCGACTGGGTCGCCGAGCGGGCGCGACGCAGATCCTCGTGATAAACGTCGGTGAGCACCTGGTCGTTGGTGTAGGAGTGGATCG
>JANMUI010000278.1:0-5992 GCA_031391405.1 Betaproteobacteria bacterium | reverse complement strand
CGGCTTGAAGTGAACGTGCGAGAAATTCATGTGCGAATGGCCTGCGTCGGCCGCAGAGGCCGGTCCTCATCGCTACGTTCTTGCACACGCGCGGGTGATCCCGCGGATCCGCTGTTCGCCCATTGCGATGATCAACTGCGGGTGCCCATCGCCCCCGCAATCGCCCGCCACACCACCTCCGGCGTCGCGGGCATATCAATGTGCTCCACGCCATAGGGCTTCAGCGCATCGAGAATCGCGTGGATCACCGCTGCCGGGGCACCCACCGTGCCACCTTCCCCCGCGCCTTTCACCCCCAGCATATTCGTTGGGCTCGGTACGTCGCGACTGATCACCGGCATCGAAGGGAGGTCGTCGGCGCGCGGGATCGTGTAATCCATGAAGGATCCCGATAGCAATTGCCCGGTCTCCGGTTGATAGACGGTCCGCTCGAATAGCGCCTGCCCGATGCCGTTGGCGACCGCGCCGTGCATCTGGCCGTGGACCACCATCGGATTCACCGCGCGTCCGGAATCATCGACCACCGACAAGACGACGATCTGCACATGCCCGGTCTCCGGGTCGACTTCCACTTCGCACACCTCGCAACCATTGGCGAACGCGAAGGCGGGGTTCGAATGCATTTTTTCAGCCTTCAACATGCGGCCAAGCGATGGCGGCACTTGTCCAGACTCGGCGGCTCGCGCGACATCGAACAGACCAATGCGTCGATCGGTGCCCGATACCTCGAACGCGCCATTTCGATATTCGATGTCGCTGATCGATGTTTCCAGCAGATGAGCGGCCATCTGCCCGCCTAGCGCGATGACAAGGTCGGAGACTTCTGCCGCTGCCGGGCCCGCCCGCACCATCGATCGCGATGCGAAGGTCCCCATGCCTTTGGCGACCTTGTCGGTATCGCCCGCCACGATGCGAACGGTCTCGAATGGCACACCGAGTCGCTCGGCAACGACTTGCGCGAACACGGTCTCGTGGCTCTGGCCTTGCGACTGGCTGCCAACCGGCACATCGATATGACCATCCGGGTAGACGCGCACTTCGGCGTATTCCTCGGCGGACCCGCCGGTTCCCTCAAGGTAAGGACCGAATCCAAGCCCGCGCAGCCGCCCTTTCTTTTCCGTAGCGGTGCGCCGTGCTTGGAAACCGGGAACATCAGCAACCTGCACCGCTTCATCGAGCCGCGCAACGAAATCGCCGGAGTCATACACCGCGCCGGTCGCGGTTCGATAAGGGAACGCCGTGGCCGGGACCATGTTCATCCGACGCAGGTCGATCGCATCGCGGCCCGTGCCACGCGCGGCCACTTCGATCAGTCGTTCAACCGTGTAGACGCATTCGAAACGACCAATGCCGCGGAACACGTTGATCGGCGCGGTGTTGGTGAAGCGACCCTCGATGTGCAAATGGATCGCCGGGATCGCGTAGAGACTGGAGATCATGCGCTCCATGTTGGAGACGGTCGAATACGGAATGGTCGGGGCAAACTGCGCACCAAGATTGGTCGTCGAATGCACGCGCAACGCGGTGATGCGACCGATCGCATCCAATGCAAGCTCACCGTCCAGCACGTGGTCCCGCGACTGCGAGTCGGTGAGAAACGCTTCGGATCGCGTGCTGGTCCATTTGATGGGCCGACCGAGGCGCCGCGCAGCCCAGGCGATGGCGATGTACTCGGGATACATCTGATTGCGGCTGCCGAACCCGCCGCCGACATCATCGGTAACGCAGCGAATCCGATCGAGGGGCACGCCAAACACGCGTGCAAGATTGCCGGCGTGTTGATGAATACTGTGCAGCCCCGCGAACAGCGTGTAGCGTTGCGCGGCGGGATCCCAGGTCGCCAGCGCCGAGCGTGGTTCCATGAAGCAGGTGATCAGACGATTGTCGATCAGATGGACCTTGGCCACGTGCGCGGCGGATGCAATGGCACGCGCGGTCGACTGCGGATCACCACATTCCCAGTCGTACGCGCGATTTCGCGGCGCGCAAGCGTGTATCTGCGCCATGTCGGGATCGTCCGCGCGCAGAATATCAACAACCGCCGCGCGTTCCTGGTAGTTCACGACCACCATTTCGGCGGCATCCTGCGCGGCAATCGGTGTGTCGGCGATCACAAGGGCGAGGGCTTCGCCGACATAGCGCACGCGATCGATCGCAAGGGCGAACCAGCCCGGCTCGGCAAATGGTGTGCCGTCGCGGTTGGTAATGCCGCCGCTGCGTTCTGCGAGCAAGGTCGGCACGGGCTTGAGCCCATCGGCAAGCAGATCCCTCGCCGTGAACACGCCAACGACACCTGGCATCGCATGCGCTGCTGCGCCGTCGATCGATTCGATGTCGGCGTGTGCATGGGGCGAGCGCACGAATGCGGCGTACGCTTGACCGGCGGTATTGCGATTGTCGCTATAGCGCCCTTGGCCGGTCAGCAGCCGAAGATCCTCACGGCGCAAGACGGATGCACCGATGCCGGTGGCGCTCATCGCGCGCTCCTGTTGGCGGCTTTGCGTTGAATCGTTCGAACCATCAGATTCTCCATGTCGAGCGCAATCGATTTACGATCATGGAGTATAGGGTCGATATGCGCATCCACGCGACGAGCCGATATCGCCGCGATGCGTGCTGGCGGTTTGCCTCCCGAGGAAGACTTTTGTTTCTTTCGCATCTCATCAAAAGTGCGGGCCAAAATCAATGCGCATTGGTCGGATGCTCAGGGTTGGTTTGCGGGGCCGGCGTATAGTTACCTGCACATTTCAAAAGGACGCCCCACCCTGTGGTCCGCGCCCCAGTTAGTCACTTACAATTCAAGTCGCGACACTTTTGGCAAAGATTGGGGGATTTACAAGGGGGGCGCGAGATCCCCTTGTTCCAACACGGGGGATATACAAGGGCTGAGGAGGGGTTGGGCCCCTTCTCCCCAACAAGCTCCCCTTGTTCCTACGAAATTTTTTCCCGGCCTCATTAGCACGCATCCCCCGTTTGGTTCTGGCTCGGCCGGCTTTGGAGGATGACGATGAACGATCTCTCTCGCCCACTTGCGCGCACGATCGACGAAGCGCCGGTTCGCGCGCCATTGCTGCGCGGTGTGCATCATCTTGCGATCAATACCGACGACATGCGAACGACGCTCGATTTTTACGTGCGCATCCTCGGTATGCCGCTTTTGCACGGGCTCATCACGGGGATTGGCGCTGCCGCGCGCGCGGTCGCCCGAGGTAATCCGCCGTTCGACCAGATCCCGCACTATTTTGTCGATATGGGCGGCGACAGTACCCTGGCAATCTTCGAATTTCCGAAGGGCAAGACACCGACGGCGGATCGCAACTCGGTCGCGGGCATGCAGCATTTGTCGTTCGCCTGCACACCGAGCCGGTTCGTCGAGATGCAAGAGCGCCTGAAGCGGAACAACGTCGAGGTCATGTTTGGTCCGAGGGTGGTGCTGCCACCGAACATTCAGTCGATCTATTTTTTCGATCCGAACGGTATCCGGCTCGAGATCTCGGCGGACATGAGCGGGGACGAGACCGACCTGAAGGTCGTCCAGTCGGTCCTCATGGACCGCGACACCATGCGACGTGAGCTTGGCAAGATCAGCGACGACCCGGCGTGGATCGATCTGATGCTCGCCAATATGTCTGCGCAACGCCCGCTCTATCCGGGCGCGAAGATGCCGGCGGCGTAGCGTCGCTGTTCGACCGCGCCCACTCGACGTGGGCGCGGATCTCCTCGCATTTTCTTGCAACAAGGGTACGGGCTGAATGGCACTTACTTAAGCGAAATAAGGGATTTACCGTTCGCCCTGAGCCCGTCGAAGGGTGAATGCCGGAGCGTCCGTGAGCGGACGATCGCCCGCCTTCGACAAGCCTGCGTTACCCGTCGACAGGCTCAGGGCGAACGGAGGCTTGAGCACAAACAGCTTAAGTAAGTGCCATTCGGGTAAGGGCTCATTGATCAGAGCAGGAATGCAATATTCTTCTCGACTCCAAGCAAGGGGCCCGTCAAGCTGATCGGAAAGAATCCGGTCAGCGTCGAACGATAGAGCACCTCGGATTGCTGTTCTCCTGGGTAGGCGCCCTTCAGCACTTTCAACAGAGAAAGCAGCCGGTGGCTAGGAATGAATACGTCGTCTGCGACTATGCAGTTGCTTGCGGTGCCGCGCATGCCGATGGTGAACCAGGTGTCTTCGATCGATAGTTCACCTACCGGCACGAATGAGAAATACTGATCGACAACATTGCCGGCACCGTCCTTCTCGAGCAGACCGAGCATGGCCCAGCGTGCGTGGGCGGATCCGGAGCAGTAGTACCACTTGCCGGTGGCCCGGACGCCACCCTCGACGCGGCGTGCCTCGGCGCTTGGTGCGTTGACACCAGCGATGCCGATCGCCGGATCGCCGCCGAAAATTTCGTCCTGCGCTCGAGTTGTGAGCAGCGACGCGACCCAGCTGCAGACGTGCCGGTTCGCCACGACCCACGCGGTGGCGCCGCACGCCTCGCCAAGGGTCGCGGTGACCTCGATCATCGTTCGCAGGTCGGTTTCGAATCCGCCATACCGCCGTGGCGCGGATAGGCCAAGCAGCCCCGCGTCATGGAGCGCTTGGATGTTCTCATCCGGGATCCCACGGTCGATGTCGCTTTGCACAGCGTTGCGGGCAAGCACGGGTAGGAGCTCGCGGCTTAGCGCGACGAGCTCTTCCCGGCGTGGGTGCGATGGACTGAATTCGATTGGCATGCGTGACTTTCAGGCGAATATGGGGCAAGGACATCGCGCTACCGTGGCCATGGCATGGATCGTCCGGCGCCACGTACCCGTTCACCCTTGCGATTCTACTGGGCCGGCCTGGATCGAAAATCGTACTTTGACATCGGCGCATCCGGCCAGAGCGCATCGGGCCAGAGCGCATCGGGCCAAGCGCATCGGGCCAAGCGCATCGGGCCGATTGACCCCTTCGCGGTCCGGCAGTACAGTCCCATTGCGCGACGATCAAGTACCGCCCGCCGTTCCTTGAACGTCCGCCCGGTAGTGATCCTCTCAGCTGCAGAAATACCCCCTGCAATGCCCACCAACTTCGGGAGATGGCTATGGCGACAAGTCCAGAGAAGCAAGTCAACAATGGCGTGAATGTCGAAGCATTGCTCGGTGCACGCGAGGCACTGACCGCGGCCCCGGCAGGAGCCAAGTTCACATGGCGCGCGACGAACAAATGGGTCAACGGTACGCACAGCCAGACCAAGGTGAAGGGGTTTTATGGGCTCGGTGGGGAGCAGAACCATAAGACCGAATTCAGCTTCGAGGCCGATCATCCCGAAGTCTTCGCCTCCGAGGACAAGGGCGCCACGCCGGTCGAGATGGTTCTCGCGGGCCTCGCGAGCTGCCTCACCGCGGGCGTGGCGGCGGTCGCCCAGCATCGCAAGATCCAGTTGCGCTCGGTGACGGCAACGCTCGAAGGCGGGATGGACCTCCAGGGCATTCTCGGGATCGACGAGGATGTGCGCAATGGCTTCGACGGGATCAAGGTCACCTATAAAATCGACGCCGATGCGACGAAGGAACAGATCGAGGCGCTTGTCGCCCAATCGCAGAAGCGTTCGGCGGTGTTTGACATCATTACCAATCCGACCAACGTAACCGTTCAGGTCAGCTAAGAAACTATTTTGGCGTTGAAGGTCGCGGGGCCCGTGAGCATAACCACCGTCATTATCGGCGCGGGCCACGCCGGGCTGGCCATGAGCCGCTGCCTCACCGAGCGATCGATCGACCATGTGGTCCTCGAGCGCGGCGAGGTTGCCAATTCGTGGAAGACCGAGCGCTGGGATTCCCTTCGGCTGCTCACGCCGAATTGGCAGAGTCGCCTGCCCGGCTACAGCTACCAGGGGGACGATCCCGGCGGTTATCGAACGATGCCCGAGACAATTGCGTTTCTCGAGCGGTATGCCGATGTGATTTCCGCGCCGGTTCGCACCAACGCCAAGGTCACATCGGTACGCGGGGAAGCCGG
>JANMUI010000258.1:0-21477 GCA_031391405.1 Betaproteobacteria bacterium | reverse complement strand
AGGCCCGCTGTTCAAAAAAGCCTGGAGCGATCTCTACGGCGGCATGGTCGAATATCGCGGCCAGCACAAGGCCACGGCGGTCGATGGCAAGACCCGCACGATCAAGTTCGAGGTCCAGGACGAAGTGAAGGCCGACGTGCTGAATGTGCTGCCGCCGATGCGCGCTGGCGATATCGCCGTGCAAGCAAAGCTGGTCACTGCCAATCAACGCTGGTGCGGCGTGAACTGGCAGACGATGGAATCCGTCGCCGTCCCGGGCATTTACGTGCTGGGCGATGCGACGCTGTCGGCGCCGGCGATGCCGAAGTCCGCGAGCATGGCGAACAATCACGCCAAGATCGCGGCATCAGCGATCGTCGCGATGATGACTGGCCAACCGATCAATCCACTACCCACCATCAACAACACTTGCTACAGCTATGTGAGTGATCGGGAGGCGATGCACGTCGATTCCGTGCATCGGTGGGACGCGTCACAAAAGACGCTCGTGCCTGTAAAAGACTCGGGCGGCGTGTCAGTCGTGCGAAGCGAGCTGGAGAAACAATATGCCGATGCGTGGGCGAAGAACATCTGGGCGGACACGCTCACGTAAGGGAATTGCGTGCCCTCCGATGGAGATACCTCTCGAACGAGGATTGGCGTTCGCTTACCTCAATCGGATCTCGCCCGCGCCCGCCCCAAAGTCACCGATGGGCTCTCGCCGAACCGCTTGCGATATTCGATCGAGAAGCGACCCGCATGGGTAAAGCCCCAACGCATAGCCACCGTCGTGACATTGTCCGCCGTGCCCGCCTCGAGCTCCCGCTGGACGCTTTCCAGTCGCAGGTTCCGTAGATAGCGCATCGGCGGAATGCCCTTGAAATCGCGGAAGTGTTTGATCAACGTGCGGCCGGCAACGCCCGATACCGCCACAAGATCCGCGAGCGTAATCGGCTCGCCGACATTCTCATGGATATATTCGACTGCGCGTCTGAGATTGCGGGGCGCGATCGACCGCTCGCGGGCGCGGAGCCTGGAGAAGTAGTTGCTCGGCTGTGTCGTCAGCAACGCAGTAAGGATGAGTTGCTCGAACTGATTCGCGAGGAGCGGGCTCGTCATCGCGCCGTCGCATTCGAACTCCGTCGCTGCCAAGCGGATGAATCCGGCCAGGCTGCGTCCCGGGCCATCGCCTAAGCGCATGATGGGCGAAAATTCGAGCGGCTCACCCGGTTCATCGCCAAGCAGCGCGGCGAGATGGCGCGCGATTGCTTCACGTTGAATCGACAAGCTCAACCGGTCGCTATCGGGGAAGGTCCGCAACACATGAATGGCGGAGGGCGATGTCACGACCCCGCGGGTCGCATTGCAATCGATCGTTTGCCCGATGGAGCTCGCCACGAATCCGGAGTGCTGCGGGAAGTGGACCCAATAGTCGCCCCGGCTCGGTGGGACCCGCAGCTCGACGCCGGCACCGTACGAGAGGTAGCCCAACCACAGCCGCGACAAATAGACGCCATTTATAACCGTATGGAACGAGCGTGATGGCTTCCCGCACGGGGCAACGATCAGATCGACATCCTTTCCAGCAAGAAACGCGCGCGCCTCACCCGGATCATGGCTCTTGAAAATGCCGCGACTGTGGAGGGGCAGGAGCATGGTCACGCCGAGCGACGGCGACGGCTTTCGAGCGTGGCAGACGGGCTCTCGCCGAAACGCTGCCGATAGTCGACCGCGAAGCGACCGGCATGCGTGAAGCCCCAGCGGGTGGCCACTTCGAGCACCTGCCTCGCATCGGCGCCGGTCAATTCGTCGCGAACCCGCGCGAGGCGCAGATTGCGAATGTAGCGCATCGGCGAAACACCCTTGAATTCGCGAAAGTGCTTCAACAGGGTGCGTCCCGCAACCCCTGACACGGCCACCAGATCCGCGAGGGCGATCGCCTCGGCGAGATTCTCATGGATGTATTCGATGACACGCCGTACGTCGCGCGGCGCGATCGGCCGTTCGCGCAACCGGAGTACTCGCGTGTAGTTGTGGGGTTGCGACAACAGCAAGGCGGTCATCATGAATTGCTCGAATTGCGCGGCAATATGCGCGCTCCAATGCGGGCCGTCCCGATCAATCTCATTCGCCGCGCATCGAAGGAATCCGGCCAGACTGCGCCCATGCCCTGCACCAAGCGGCAGTGCGGGGCTAAACAGGATCGGCGTTGAAACCGAATCGCCGAGCAACGTGGCAAGTTGATGTTGCAATACATCACCGCGAATCTCGAGGCTGAGCCGCGTCGTGGCGGAACTCACGCGCAAGACGTGAGGCTCCGTCGGCGAGGAAATAACGCCGCACCGCGCATCGCATTCGATCTCTTCGCCGGCAATCGTCGTGGTCAGCACACCCTGCAACGGAAAATGCACCCAATAGTCCCCATGCGACTTCTTTGAACGGTCAGGGCTAGCAGGGTGCGGGACGGAATTCAGCCAGTTGCTCGATTCCGGCACGACCGTTACGTTCACCTGCGCGCCGTACTGGATGTAGCCGATCCACAAGCTTGCGAGGGCGACGCCGTTGACCCAGGTGTCCATCCGTCCCGGTTCGTCGGGGCTGCTCAACACATGAAGACCAATCGCTTTGCCGGCAAGGTACGCGCGCGTCTTCTCGATATCGCGCGTGTGCAGGATCGGCAGGCGGTCGAGAAAGGGTCCCATTGCATCAGCCTAGCAGTCGGAAAGTCTCCTGTGCCGGGCTGGGACGATTTCTTGCGATTTTCGGATAGCCGGGCTGGAGCTGTACATTGGGCAACAGTCGAAGGCCGCGCCGCATTGGATCAGTTACGTCACCGCTACCCCGAAAACGCCTCTATCACCGCCCGCGTGATCGCCGCATTGCCATCACGCCCACCAAACTCGAACGGCAACACCTTCTTCATCGCGAAGACCGCATCGATCGCGCGTTCGAGGCATTGCCCCGCCTCGACCAGTTTCGGTTCGTGGTGCCGCTCACCCAACCAATCGAGCATCATCGCTGCCGATAGCAGCATCGCGGTTGGATTGGCTTTGTCCTGCCCCGCGATATCGGGTGCGGTACCGTGCGCCGGTTGAAAGAGCGCATGCCGATCGCCGATATCCCCCGACGGTGCGAGCCCCATGCTGCCGACCAGGCCGCCGGCCAGATCGGACAGGATGTCGCCGAACTGGTTTTCCATAGGCAGCACGTCGTATTCCCACGGCTTTTTCACCAGGTTGAGTGCCATCGCGTCGACGTAGGCATGATCCGCGGCGATAGCGGGATGATTCTTCGCGCGCTCCCAGAAGATGCGATTGAGGAACGCCTGTGAGGTGTACACATTCGATTTGTCCACGCAGGTGACGCGCCCCTTCCGCGGGTTGCGCGCCTTGCGCCGCGCCGCCATCCGAAACGCATAGTCGAACAACCGCTCGCACGCCGGCCTTGAAATCTTGCAGGTGTCGTACGCCTCCTGGTCACCCCGAATGTCGGGCTTACCGCGCGAGAAAAAGAACCCCTCGGTTTGCTCGCGCAAGATGACGATATCGATGTCCTTCGCGCGCGGATCCGCGAGCACTGACGGCAGCCCGGGAATCGTGCGGATCGGGCGCACGCCGGCATACAGATCGAGGTGCTCGCGCAGATCGAGTTGCGGCGCGATCTCGCGGCCGTCGGGCCGTCGCACATCCGGCAGCCCCATCGAGCCGAACAGGATCGCATCGGCTTTTTCGGCTGCTTTCATGGTGACATCACTGATGTCGATGCCGGTGGCCCGATAGTGCTCGGCGCCCGCGGCGTGCTGGTCGAATCCGAGACGGAATCCACCCACGTGGCGCTCGAGCGCGCGCAGTGCTTCCAGACAGGTCTGCATGACCTCGACACCGATGCCATCGCCCGGAAGAACGAGAATCTGAAGTGATGATTGCGCCATGGCCACGGCCCTGCCGATCGAGATATTGGAGACGATCGAGCGTAGCAGATCAGGCGAAGAGTCCAAGTAAAGCAAGCACTTGGCACACCCGGGCAGGGACGCCCACCACTAATTTCCGGCCGCGTCAAGACGCTTGACGCGCGGCGCATGACTTTCAGTTTTGAGTGGATTCCGACCAAACACCCTGTTTATAATCAACCGCTTCCGCGTATGGGCTGCTTGGCAGCGAGCGCTTACGCATTGCAAAAAAGGGGGAGTGGTGTCGGGACGTCTCGCGGGCAAAGTCGCCTTCATTACGGCAGCGGGCCAGGGCATGGGCCGGGCAGCGGCAATCGCGTTTGCGCGCGAGGGCGCACAGGTGTGGGCGAGTGATCTGAAACCCGCACTGCTTGCCTCGCTCGATGGCATCGCCGGCATTCGCACCCACCCGCTCGATGTCACGAACAGTGTCGATGTCGAGCGTGCAGCAAAGATCGTGGGCGGCATTGATGTCCTGTTCAACTGCGCCGGATTCGTGCATCACGGAACGATTCTCGAATGCTCGGAACAAGACTGGGATTTCAGTTTCGACCTGAACGTGAAGTCGATGTACCGTGTGACCCGTGCCTTCCTGCCGGGCATGCTGGCGAAGAAAGGGGGCTCGATCATCAACATGGCATCGGTCGCTTCCACTTTACGCGGCGTACCGAGCCGGCTTGCATACGGAACGACCAAGGCCGCGGTCATCGGATTCACCAAGTCGATCGCCGCCGACTATGTGCGGCAGAGCATTCGCTGTAATGCGATCGCGCCGGGCACGATCGATACGCCGTCGCTGCACGGCCGCATCAATGCGTTCGCCGATCCAGAGCAGGCTCGCAAAGATTTCATCGCACGCCAGCCGATGCAGCGCCTCGGCACGGTGGATGACATGACGCCGCTTTTCATCTACCTTGCCGCCGATGAAAGCGCGTTCGCAACCGGTAGTGTTTTTACGGTGGATGGCGGTATGACGATCTGATCGGCATGTGTACACAGTTCAGCAGTTCTCGACCCGACGCAGAGGCTCCACGCGGCGGCTAAGGATTAGGGGAGCACGAGGGCCAACCCCTTCGATTTGTCATCGATACTTTGAGGAATACCAATGAAACTTTGTCGCTTCGGCAAGAACGGATACGAAAAGCCGGGAATTATCGACTCCCAAGGGACGCTGCGCGATCTCTCCGGCGTGATATCGAACATCGATCAGGAAACGATCTCGCCGAAGGGGCTCGCCAAGCTGCGCAAGATCCGCCCCGAGTCGCTTCCTCTGGTGAAGACCGAGCCACGGTTCGGGGTGCCGTACACCGGTATCAGCAAGTTCATCGCGATCGGTCTCAACTACAAACTGCACGCCGAAGAAGCGGGTCAGCCGGTGCCGCCCGAGCCGATCATTTTCAGCAAGTACACGACTTGCATCAGCGGCCCGAACGACGACATCATCACCCCGCGCAATTCGACCAAGCTCGACTACGAGGTGGAGCTTGGCATCGTGATCGGCACCAAGGCCCAGTATGTGCCCGAGGACAAAGCGCTCGACTACGTCGCCGGCTATTGCGTGGTGAACGACGTCTCGGAACGCGCGTTCCAATTGCAGTCGAGCCAGTGGGACAAGGGCAAGAGCTTCGACAGCTCCGGCCCGATCGGCCCGTGGCTGGTCACGACCGATGAGATCCGCGATCCGCAGGGCCTCGAAATCTGGCTCGATGTCAACGGCGAGCGACGCCAGAACAGCACGACCCGCGACATGATCTTCTCGTGCGCGAACCTCGTGGCCTATTGCAGCAACTTCATGACCCTGTTGCCGGGCGACATCATCACAACGGGGACGCCCTCGGGCGTGGCGCTCGGTATCAAGGATCGCGATGCGTTCCTGAAGCCGGGCGACATTGTCACGCTCGGGATCGACGGCCTATCCGAGCAACGCCAGCGGGTGGTGCCCTACCCTGGGAAATAACGCTGGGGTGATTATGAAAAAAGCCGCCTTCGGGCGGCTTTTTCATTGGTGGCGGGCTTGCCCCCTTGATCGCACGAAATCTTTTGCCGCCCTCATTAGCACCCATCCACTGATGGACCCATCCACTGATGCACCCGTCCACTGATGCACCCGTCCCATGATTGGTTCCGGCTTGGCCAGCTTAAAGGTACCCCTAAAAATTCAAATTTTTCGTCATTCCCGCGAAGGCGGGAATCCAGACGCTATTGACTCATCGGGCATTCCAAATAGCCTAGATTCCCGCCTTCGCGGAAATGACGAATTTTTAGAGGCGCCCTTAAGTGATCCCGGGACCGTGCCACACCGCCCGTCACCGCACCCGAACCCAACGAAATGTGAACCTTCCGATCAATTGGCGCGACTCACGGCTGAAGTCATCCTTTTCGCCGTCGATTCCGTTCATGCAGCATGGAAGGAGAACCCGATGAGCCGCACCGGTCCTGGAGCATCCGCATCGCGCCGCGCGAGCCGGCATCACTTGGCTGGCGCTTTCGACCGCGCCGGGCTGCGCTGCGAATCCGCCCCCCACGACGGTACCGCCGGTTCGAGCGCCGGGAACCGTTCGCAGGGCTTTCGGCCCGGATTCATCGATACCGATACGGGCATCGTCTACGACGCACAATTTGCCGACGGCCGTCCTGCGCCGTTCCATCTGCTGGATGGACTTCCTGAATCGGTGGTCGTGTCCCGCGATCAACGCGGGCGGGTGCATGCAGTGAAAGCCACGATCGTCCCGGGATTCATTCGACAGGGCGCATTCTTTACGCGATCAGAGGCGGCGGCTGCAGCGGTCATGGCGGGATAACGCGCTAGCGCCCGCGCTGGAGAATTCGCCAGATCGTCTCGGTTCGAATCGGCATATCGAGATGGCTCACACCGTAGTCGGCAAGCGCGTTGACGATCGCTGATACGACCGCCGGAGGCGCACTCACTGCGCCCGCTTCGCCGGCTCCCTTCGCACCGATGATGTTCGTGGGACTGGGCGTCGATTCGTCGGTCGATGTCTCGATTGGCGGCACGTCGTCTGCACGCGGCAGGCAGTAATCGAGGTAGGAGCCGGTGACGAGCTGACCGTTCCGGTCGTACACGACCTGCTCGTGCAAGGCCTGGCCCACTCCTTGAACGACACCGCCGTGAACCTGCCCCGCCACTATCATCGGATTGATAACGGTGCCGACATCGTTGACCGCCATGAACCGGGTTATTAAAGTCTCGCCGGTCTCCGGATCGATTTCGACTTCGCACACGTTGATGCCGTTCGGATAGCTCATGCCCCCTGCAGTCGAAGTGGCGGACACGTGAATTTGCGCATCGGCCTGCTTTCTTGCGAGCTCGAACAGCCCGATGCCGCGATCGGTACCGGTAATGGCAAACCGGCCGTTCGCGAACGAGATATCGGCGGCGGCGGATTCGAGCGCGTCGGCGGCGAGGTCGCGGCCCCGCTTGATGATTTCATCGCCACCAGTGAGTACCGCCTGACCGCCGACGAATGACGAGCGCGATCCGATCGAACCGCTGCCCGCCTTGACGATATCGGTGTCGCCTTGGATGACATCGATGCTATCGAAGGGCACGCCGAGCTTCTCGGCAAGCAATTGGCAATAGCTGGTATCGAGGCCCTGCCCCATCGCCTGCGTGCCGGCGATCAAGGTGACTTTACCGTCACCTGAAACCGTCACCTGCACATGCTCCACCGGATCGAATGCGCCGGTGATCTCGACATAGGTCGAGAACCCGCGTCCGGCAAGCTTTCCGCGTTGCTGGGCGTTCGCCTTGCGCGCCGGAAACCCGGCCCAATCCGATTCGCGAAGACCGCGCTCCATGATCGCCGCGTAGTCGCCGCTGTCATAGATCGCCCCAAGCAGCGTGGTATAGGGCAATGCCGCGCGCGGAATCATGTTGCGGCGCCGGATTTCCGCGGGATCGATCTTGGTTTGCGCGGCGGCAAGATCCATGAGCCGTTCCATCATGAACACCGATTCCGGACGGCCCGCGCCCCGATAGGCATCGACCACGGACGTGTTGGTAAGCACGCAGAGAATCTCAAGATGCATCAGCCTGAGGTCGTAGACGTTGGTGATCACCTGACCGGCCGCGATGGTCGGAACCAGGGGTCCGACATAGGCGAGATAGGCGCCCATATCGGCGAGCGTGCGAATCTTGAGCGCGACGATCCGGCCGGATGCATCCAGCCCCATCTCGGCGTGCGTGACGTGCGCTCGTCCGTGCGTATCGGCGAGAAATGCCTCCGAACGGGTTGCGACCCACTTCACCGGCCGGCCGAGTTTTCCGGCGGCAAAGCACACCGCGACGTACTCGGGATACGGACCGACCTTCATGCCAAAGCCACCGCCGATGTCATCTACGATAACGCGAACGTTGTCGGGCGGCACCTGGAGAATCGCCGCCGCGAGCGCCATCTTGAAGCCCTGGCTCGCCTGGCTCGCGACATGGACGGTGTAACGCTGCGTGGCAGCGTCGAACTCGCACAGCACCGCACGCGGTTCCATCGTATTCGGCGCGAGTCGGTTGTTGACGAGATCGAGTTTCACGATGTGCGCCGCGCCGGCCATTGCGGTATCGACCGCGGCCGCATCGCCAACCGCGAAGACGCCGGCCACATTTCCTTTCGCCTGCGGCCAGAGCTGCGGCGCGCCGGGCTTCACGGCATCCGCGGGCCCGATCACGGCAGCCAATGTTTCGTACCGTACCTCGATCCGATCGGCCGCATCCACTGCTTGGGCATGTGTTTGCGCGATCACCAACGCAACGGCATCGCCGACATAGCGAACTGTTTCGGCCGCGAGGGCGTGGCGCGGTGGGCCGGCAACGATGCCGCCGTCGGTGGCTTTTACCGGGATGTCCGTAAGCACCGGAATCGGATTGATGCCGCCTGCGGCCAAGTCGGCATGTGTGTAGACCGCAACGACGCCTGGTGCCGCTTTCGCCCCATCAATATTGATCGACAGAATGCGCGCGTGCGCATGGGGCGAACGGACGAATTGCGCGTGCAGCTGCCGGTCGACATTGATGTCGTCGGTGTACCGGCCGGTTCCGGTCAGAAAGCGCTGATCTTCCTTGCGGCGCACGGACTGGCCAACGCCGAACTTGGTGGTCGATGTCGTCGTCATGATCGGTCTCCTCAGTCTTGGTCGTCGAATCGCAAGTATCGCAGGGTTGCGGGATTCGCCGCATCGCTCTGCGCCATTTACGCCGTCGATTCACGATGATGTCGTATCGGGCTGCAATAGGCTACGATCCAGCGCAACGCCGACGACTGATACCGCACTGCGAATCGATGAACACCACGATGGCACCCGAGGCGCTGTGGATCGTTACATCGAACCGGGTTGCATTATCGATGTTTGCCTGGGGTACGCACATGCACAACCCGAAAGACAAGAAACCGTGAAGACTTGGTATTTCACCGAAGATGCCTACCCCTATCTGCCGGACGCCGATTCATACGAATCGATCCGCGTGAACCTGCCCAATCGCAACTACGAGCCTGCGCGCGGCGCCGACCTCTATCACATGTATCTCGACCTTTGGCTGCAGGCCGAGGCGAGCGGTCTGGAGATCATGCTGAATGAACATCATCAGACCGCGACCTGCGTGATTCCCGCCGCTCCGCTGATGCTCTCGATCCTCGCGCGGCAAAGCAAGACGGCGCGCCTGCTTATTCTGGGGAACCCGCTCGCCAATCGCAATCAGCCGGTGCGGGTCGCCGAAGAGATGGCGATGGTCGATGTGATATCACGCGGGCGTCTCGAGTGTGGATTCGTGCGGGGCGTGCCGTATGAAAGTGCGGCAGCGAACATCACCGCATTGCGCGGCAGCGAACGCATGTGGAAATCACACGACCTGATTCTGAAGGCGTGGACCACACATGACGGGCCGTTTAATTTTGAAGGCCGTTTCCATCACCATCGGCAAGTCAACATCTGGCCGCGCCCGTATCAGCAACCGCATCCCCCGGTCTGGGTCACGATCGGCAGCGGTCCGAGCGGTGTGCCGGTGGCGAAGAACAAATACGTTGGCGCGGTTTTTCTGGCGGGCTATCAAGGCGTGCGACGCATCTTCGATGGCTATCGAGACGCGTACTTGGCTGCTCACCGCACCCCCGCACCGCTCGACCGGCTTGCGTACTGTGCCCTCGTCTATGTCGGTGAGAATCAAAAGGCGGCGCGTGAAGGCGCCAAAAAAGTACTGTGGTATTTGCGCTCGAACAAGGTACCGGCGCATTACTCAAACCCGCCTGGTTATCATCCGCCGGAGATTTCCGTGCAGTTTCTGGCTGGTACCGGCGGTCGCGATCCGAACAAACAAACACTCGACGATCAAATGGCCCGCGGCAACGTCTTCGCCGGCACACCCGATCAGGTCTACGAGCAGATCAAATCATTCTGGGAATACAGCGGCGGATTCGGCCATCTGCTCATGATGGGACAAGCGGGATTCCTCTCGTTCGAAGACGCGGTGAAATCGATGAAGCTGTACGCGAGCGAGGTCTATCCGCGCCTGAAGGCACTGACCGCAACCTATGACGAAGGTCGCATGAAGCAGCTCCGGGCGGCGATCCCGGACAAACAGCTCACTTCCCTTGGGCAGTTCGGGCTGGAGTTTGTGCGGTAGGCAGACGAGGTAGCCATGTGTCCAATCCCTTCAGGCGGAGCCCTTCGACAAGCTCAGGGTGAACGGCTTTAGTACAGAGCTGGAAGCGCGCTCGATCCACCCTTCCCCCTCACTGCGCCGGCTTCGTCCCTGACTCGCGAATCACCTTCGCCCACTTGTCGACGTCTTGCTTGAGAAACGCCGCGTATTCCGCAGGCGTGCTCACGATCGGCTCATTCGCCTGATCGCGATAGAAGGCCTGCACAGCGGGGCGGGCGAGAATCTTCGCCATTTCCGCTTGCAAGCGATTGACCGCTGCGGCCGGAGTGCCCGCGGGCGCGAGAAAACCGATCCACCCATCGCCTTCGTACCCTGGAAGCCCCGCTTCTGCGAAGGTTGGAACGTCCGGCGCGGCATGCGAGCGCTTGGCACCTGCCACCGCGATCCCGCGCACTTTGCCCGCCTTGATGTGCGGGAGCATCGAGGTGAGTCCGTCCATCAGCACTTGTATCTGTCCGCTCAAGATGTCGATGCGTGAGGTCGCACTTGCCTTATAAGGCACGTAGAGAATGTCCACGCCCGCCATCGACTTGAACAACTCCGTGGGCAACTGATACAGCGGACCCGCCGAACCGTACGCAAGCTTGCCCGGATTCGCCTTGGCATGTGCGATGAGTGTCTGCAATGAATCGGCCGGGACCGATGGGTGTGTCACCAGCACTAAAGCGAACGTGCAGAGTTGCGTGATGGGAACGAAGTCACGAAACAGATCGACTCGCATATCGGAGCGCAGCGTGTGGTTGATGGTCGCGCTGTTGGTGATCATCAGGATTGTGTGACCGTCCCCCGGCGCCCGCGCGGCGGCTTCTGTGCCAACCAGCGTTTGGCCGCCGACGATGTTCTCGACATAGACCGGCTGTCCGAGCGATTCACCGAGCATTTGCGCGAGGGGCCGCGCAAGGACGTCGCCACCGCCGGCGAACGGCAGGATCATCCGAATCGGTTTGATGGGGTAGCTCTGCGCGGCAACCGACGAGGCGACGATCAGGATCCACAGCAGACAAACCACTCGAATCGAACAGCGCGATGGATTCATGATTCTCTCTTGGTCATCGACAGAGCCACGATTGTGCCCGCTGGCCAGACCATGCGCTTGGAGCGATTCGCTACGTGCCTCAAGGAGTCGAGTCGGCCGGGGGCCGTTGAAAAATGATCGCACGCGCGTCGGTCATTCGAGGCCGTTCCAAGGACCCATTCCAATCGGGCGGATTGAAACAAGCCGAGGTGATCGGTGCTGTTCGCCGGCTGTGCATTCGTACCGAAATAGTCATGGGACATTAGTAAATTTCTATGTCAGTAGTTCCTGGATCTCTCCTGTGATTCAACTTAGGATTTGGTCATCGAATCACAAACGCAATTCGACCAAAGGGAGAGAGCGCCATGCTTAACTTAAAGCACATCTACCGACCGCTGGCTCTTGCGATCGGCCTTATGTTCCTGAACCCGAGTCCGGCGGACGCCGCCCGCGTACTGTTGATGGTTGACGCGGCAGGCGATGAGGCCACGACGCTGCATACAGCGCTTACCAACGCCGGGCACAACGTTACGCAAGTAGATCCCGAATTTAGCTACTCGCTCACGCCGGGCCTCTCGAATTTTGATGTAGTGGTACACATGAACGGCGCGACGCACGACGAAGCGATGTCCGTTCCTGTACAGGAAGCCCTTGTGCAGTTCGTGCGGGGCGGCGGCGGTTTCGTGGGTTCCCAGTGGCTGGGATTCGAGGAGAAGGCAACCAAGACACAGGTCAAAATGTCCGACCTGGTTTTGATGGGGTACGGCGCGCCGCCGATTGTGGGTTGCCAAGGCTGCAACTTAACGGTCGTTCCGGGTCAGGAAGGCCATCCCATGTTGAAAGGAATCCCGTCATCCTCTGTTGTGAACGGCGGTTTCTGGGATGGTACGAAGAAGAACTTCGCAGTCAATCCGCCAACGGTGTTGATGAAGATCAATACTCACGACGCGCTGCTCGTTCGCCAAGTAGACCAGGGCCGGGTCGTCAATTTCACCGCAGGGGTCAATTTCGATATCGACTCCTACGGCTTGGTACTGCCGAACAATCCGCGGATAACGCAGCTGTATGTCAACGCGGTCTCTTGGGTTGGTGCCAAAGCCAACTCGGCGCCGACTGCTGTCATCGCGCCTGTGGACGCTTTGCATGCGGGCAAGAACGTCATCCTCAATGGTAGCGCCAGCGTCGATCCGGACGGCAATCCGATGACGTATCGCTGGGCCCTGACACGGCCAGCCGGCAGCATGGCCGCGCTAAGCGATCCATCCGCCGTCATGCCCACGTTTACCGCCGACAAACTCGGCGCCTACAGCGTGCAACTGATCGTGAACGACGGAACAGTCGATAGCGCTCCGGTGACGGCGACGATCAGCCCGACAAATGGAGGACCGTCGGCCGATGCCGGAACCGACCAGTTGCTGATCATGACGGGCTCTACCGTGCAATTGAACGGCAGTAATAGCTCCGATCCTGACGGCGACCCGCTTATCTATTCATGGACGCTTGTCCGGCCGTCGGGTAGCGCCGCGGAATTGGTCGCGCCGGGCTCCGCCGTGCCGACATTCAGGGCCGACGTGAACGGCACCTACGTCGCCACGCTTCAGGTCAGCGATCCGTTCGGCGCAACGAGCGGAGACGAAGTGACCATCTCCTTCGACAATCTGCCGCCGGCTGCCAATGCGGGTCCAGATCTGGTCGTGGTCCTGGGCAACATGGTAATCGCCCAAGGCAATGCCACCGATCGCAACGGGGATCGGCTCACGCACCGTTGGAGCATGAGCGCCAAACCGGCCGGTAGCCTCGCCGCACTGGCGGGTGCCGACACGCTGACCCCAAGCTTCAACGCCGACATGCCTGGGACGTTCGTGGTGCAGCTCATCGCCAATGACGGTCGTGTCGACAGCGAGGCCGATGTGGCGGTCGTGGAGGTGATCACGACCAACGATGCAACAACACAGGCGGTCCAGGAATTGATCGCGTACATCAACGGCCTGCCCAATCGCGACGCAAGCGGTCACAAGGTGTTCAAGTCCAAGAACGCCCGCCGCGTATTGGTCCATGAGTTGATGGAGGCGCTGCGCATGATCAAACACAGCAAATTCCGTGCGGCGCTGGCGCTGTTGTCCAATAACGAGAAACGTGCCATGGACGGCTGCATTACCGGCAGATCGGCGGACCGCAACGACTTGATCCGTACCTGCAAAGAGCAGTCAGTGGCATACGAAATGTTGACCGAGGCGATCGGGTACCTCGCAGAGGCGCCGAACCGGGCACCGCGGCTTGATCGCAACAAGCGCTTCCATAGGCATGGTCACCGGTAAGCGATAAACCAAGACCCCGGTTTCAGCCTAGTTGGCTGAATCGGGGGTTTTGTTTTGGATCGCCGCGATCTGGACGAATCGAGACGCTCTATCGAAACGCGGGAATGACCTCCTTCCCGAATAGCCGAATCGAGTTACGCACCATAACGTCGGGCATCACACCGATTTCGTGATTGGTGCAGAACACGTCGTAACCGATCTGCGTCTTGCCGGCTTCGAGCTTGCGAATGACAGTCTCTGGGCTGCCGACGATCGCCAAGCCCTGCTCGAGGTTGTACTCATAGCTTTGTGCCGCGCGCCGAATCGACTCGCCGCGCGCTTTGTCGTCGGGCCGTTCGCTATCCCGGCCCATCCCGCGCGGATGTGAGCCCCAGCCTATGCGCGTGCGCTCGATCGGTCCACCGCCTACAGGTACCGCACCACCCGCGCGTGACGCGAGAAACTGGCGGGCCTCCTCGTGTGCCTGTGCATCGGTCTTCGCGACGTGCACTTGGCGCATGAGCCATACGCGTGGCATCGGACCCGGATGATTGAATCCGCGCCAGAGCTTGCGGTAGAGATCAAACTTGCGGGCGATGACCTCATCCGAATCCAGGTTCTGCGAGACGTGGTAATTGTTCTTCGCGGCGAACTCGATCGCGGCATCGCTATGCACGGCAGCCCAGATAGGCGGGTGCGGCTTCTGATAGGGATGCGGTTGCGGGAGCGCCTCGTCGAACTTGAAGTATTTGCCGGTGAAGGTGACTTCATCTTGCGTCCAGGCCATCTTCAGGATGTCGAGCACCTCACCTGCAATGGCTGCGCGCTGATAGTAGTCGACCCCCCAGCGAATGAACTCATGCTCATGTACGCCAATGCCCGTACCGAATTCCACCCGACCGCGGGAGAGATGGTCGAGCATCGCAACCTCCTGGGCCAGACGAATCGGGTGGTAAAACGGCAGTTGCCACATCATCGCGCCTAACCGCAGCGCGCTGGTTGCGCGTGCGATCGCGGTCAGGAACACGGTCGGCGCGGTAATGCGGCCGACCGGCGAGTTCTGATGTTCGATCACATAGTACGAATGAAAGCCGAGCTGTTCGATCTCCTGTGCGAGGCGCACGTGATCGTCGTAGACATCGGCCATCGGCGCGTCGCGATCGGAGTATCCACCGACCGCGTCCCACAATGCGAAGTCGATCCGTGGAATGTTCATGCCTCTTCGGTCGGCGCGCGTTAGAAACGCAAAACCGCCTTGCCGAGAATCTTTCGATCGAGCATGCGCCGCGCAATGTCGACAATGCGAGCGATCGGCTCTTCGATCTCAATATGGGTCTTGAGCTTTCCACTTGCGACGAGACCGGCGAGATGGGCCAGGCCAATGGACGCACTCTCGCGGCGCAATTCATGGAACATCATGAGGCCGTATAACCGCCCGCCGCCGGTATAGAAGAATTTGCGCACGTCGATCGATGCGGTACCCGCGTCGGTGACGCCGTAGACAACGCAGAGCCCGTCCGGCTTCAGGTTGGCAAGTGCCGCGGAGAGGGACGCGCCGGAGACCGAATCCAGCGCCAGATCGAATGGCCCATGTTTGCCGATCTCGTCGGCTGATTTGACCACGGCCGCAAGCGGCGTCCCAATCGATGCAAGTGCCTTCGCATGCGCAGGGTCGCGCATCGTCGCGACAACCTCGGCGCCACCGAGTACCGCGAGCTGGCAGGCGAAATGGCCAACGCCGCCCGATGCGCCGGTAACGAGCACTTTGCGTCCGGTGAGATAGCCCCCGTGTCGAAGCGCGTGATAGGCAGTCAGCCCGGCGACCGGCAAAGTCGATGCCTGGGCAACGCTCACTTGTTCGGGCAGGGCTGCGATCCAATCGGGTTCGACAGCCAGCAATTCGGCCCACGCGCCGCTTGGCCGCACGCCCACAACCCGCGTCCCGGCTTTGGGCCCGGAACCGTTCGCCGCTTGCTGTTCGACGACGCCGGCGAAGTCCCAGCCCGGCCGCGGGTTCGGTGCATCGGATAGCGCGAGTCGCACTTCGCCGCGATTGAGCGAGATTGCTTGAACACGGACGAGTGCCTGGGCGGATGTCGGCGTGGGCGCAGCAACGTCTTCTACCGTTATCGAGCCGGGCTTGGCGGTCACTGCACGCATTGCATTCTCCTTTGCGTTGTTCGGGAAAGGTCGGGAAGGGATATGGCGCCCCATTACGGGCCAGGACACTACGGCGCCAACGACAACGAGCAACGATACCCGCGTTGGAAATTCCCGTTAATCCGGGCAACCAGACTGGAATAGATGAAAGATCGACATTTTCACTCTGTGACTTCCTGCCCGAAAAGTGATGTGACAATTGTGATTTTGTATGTCAGCATTTGTTGGACCTTCGGTCCGCGCCCGTCTTCGCAACGTGTCGACCCGTCCACTAAAAGTTGCCCCTGAAGCGAGAGAGCAATGCTTGGAATGAAATCCATCCGCCGCCTGTTGGCGGTTGTGGTTGCGCTTGTCCTTACGAATTCCAGCCCGGCGAATGCTGCGCGCGTGCTGCTCCTGGTGGACTCTCAAAGCGCTGATGCAACCGCGCTTCAGACCGCGCTGGAAACCGGCGGGAACACCGTTACGCAGTTCCGTCCGGAAGACCAATACGCGCTGGTACCAGCCTTATCGGGCTTCGACGTGGTGGTTCATCTGGACGGCACGACGTTCAATCAACCCATGCCTATCGCCACTCAAAGAGCACTCGTGCAATTCGTTCGCGATGGCGGGGGGTTTGTCGGCGCCCAGTGGCTCGGCTTTGAGGAGCGCACCGGGATACAGCGCGACATGTTCGATCTCGTCCTCATGGGCTACAACGTTGGGCAAGTAAACTGCTCGACCTGTACCTTGACCGTGGTTCCGGGCCAAGCAGCTCATCCCGTGCTATCGGGAATACCCGCAACCTTCGCCGTCACCGGCGGCTTTTGGGATGTCTCGCCGAAGGACTTCCCGGTCAATCCGCCAACCGTGCTGATGAGAATCAACGGCGCCAATGCGGTACTCGTTCGCCAAGTCGACCAGGGCCGCGTGGTCAACTTTACTGCGGCGGTCAACTTCTCGCCGCTGCTGGTCGCCAATCCGCGAATCACTCAACTGTATGTCAACGCGGTCTCGTGGGTTGCTGCGCGTGCCAACTCGGCCCCAACCGCCCGGATCGCGCCGCCGGCCACCGTCCATGCGGGTGAAGACATTACCCTCGACGGCAGCGGCAGCTTTGATCCGGACAGTAATCCGATCACCTACCGTTGGACCTTGACGCCTCCAAGTGGAAGCCGAGCAATGCTGAGCGATCCCTCAGCGGTGAGACCGACGTTCACCGTCGACATTCCCGGCGATTACGCCGTCCAACTGATCGTCAACGATGGCACGGTGGACAGCGGTCCAGCTACCGCGATCGCCAGCTCGAGAAACGGGGCACCGAGAGCCTATGCCGGCCCGGACCAGGTCATCGTCTTGAACGGTACGGTCGTGCAGCTAAATGGCACTGGAAGCTCCGATTCCGACGGCGACCGGCTCACATACGCCTGGACGCTCGTCAGCCGTCCGCCGACGAGCAAAGCGGAGCTGGATGCCCCGGCGTCTGCCACCCCGCGTTTCACGGCGGACACCAACGGTACGTACGTTGCGAACTTGCAAGTGCGTGATCCCTTCGGTGCGACGAGCGATGGGGACACGGTCACGGTAAGCTTCAACAACGTGGCGCCGGTTGCTGATGCAGGCGTGGATCGTGTCGCCTTCGTAGGCAGCATCGTGGTTGCCAATGGCAGTGCAGCGGATGGCAACGGGGATCCGCTCACATACCATTGGAGCGTGCTCTCCAAACCAGCCGGCAGCTCCGCCGAATTGGCAGGGGCCAACACGCTGGCGCCAAGCTTCGTCGCCAATGTGGCCGGCACTTATGTGCTGCAACTCATCGCCAACGACAGCATCGTGGACAGCGTCCCCGACACGACCATCGTCGAAGTGATCGTGACCGACGATGCCGCGACACGGACCATCCAGGAATTGATCGCGTACATCAACAGCCTGCCCAACAAGGATGCTCACGGCCGCAAGGTGTTCAAGTCCAAAGACGCGCGGCGCGAATTGGTGCAAGCATTGATGGTCGCCTTGCAAATGATCAAGCACCATGAATTCCGTGCCACCCTGAAGCTGCTGTCCCACGGCGGGAAGCGAACCATAGACGGCTGCGCGTCGCACGGCGTCGCGGATCGCAACGACCTGATCCGCACGTGTGCGGAGCAATCGCCGGCGTTCGCGTTGCTGGCCAAGGCAATCGGGCACTTGGCCGAAGCACCGGACGAACCGCCGCGGCGCCACCGACACCACCGCCATGGATCTCACGATCGTGATGACGACCGGGATCGCGACGATCATCGCGACCATCACTCCGATCATGACCGCGACCATCGCCCTGAGCGTGACCGCGGCCACCGCTCGGGACATGACCGTGGCCACGACTGAATCGCAGCGCCGCGATCGATCACGAAGGTCCGACCATTCAACTCGGATAAGTTGAATTCCAGTTCGACGCACGAGACTCAAACGAGAATCGTCCGACTCGGATAATCTGCACTGATCCTTCGTTGGAGAATGCAGATGACCGATGTCACCCGTACGGTGGTCCAGTACGCGCTTCGCTCGCGCTGGTCCGACCTGCCACCGGCCGTGCAGCATGAAGCCAAACGCATTTTTCTGAATTGGCTCGGCTGTGCGCTCGGCGGATCAGGACATCCGGCCGTGGCAGCCGCACAGGCCGCGATCGCCGAAATTGCCGGATCGCCCCAAGCGAGCGTCCTCGGGCGGGGCGTGCGCATGGATATCGCCAGTGCGGCGTTGCTCAATGGACTGAGTGCCAGTGCCTACGCCTTCGACGATACGCATCTCGACACGATCGCGCACCCGTCAGCACCCTCGGGTGCGGCTCTGCTGGCACTTGCTGAACGACAGCCGGTACATGGCATGGAATTTTTGCATGCCCTGATCCTCGCCAATGAGATTCAATGTCGCTTGAGTAAGGTGCTCGCGATCGCGCCGGCGAAGTGCCACGTCGGGCTCTACATGACCGGTATCACCGGCGCATTCGGCGTGGCGGCGGCCGCGGGCAAGCTCCTCGGGCTCACCGAGGAACAGATGATCTGCGCAATGGGCATCGGTGCAACACAGGGCAGTGGCTTCCGCGCCACCCATGCGTCGATGGCGAGCGGTTACGTCCCGGCGCACGCAGGGCGCTGCGGACTCGTCGCCGGACTGATGGCCGCCAAGGGATTCACTTGCACCGATCAGTTCCTCGAAGCCCGCAACGGCTTTGCCGACGTTTTCGCAAGCCCCGCCCATCTTGCTGCGCTGACCGATCGGCTCGGCGAGCATTTCGAATGTATGGGCGTCGCCGCGAAACCCTATCCTGCGGGTGTGTTCATTCATCCGGCGATCGAAGCGTGCCTCGAGTTGAGCACAGGCGTCGCGCCCGATGCGATCAAGGGGATCCGGCTGCAGGTGCATCCGCTAGGCATCGGCCTCACCGGAAAACGCGAGCCGCAAAGCGCATACGACGCACAGATCAGCGTTTATCACTGGGCAGCGGCGGCGCTCGTCAATAAGGCGGCAGGCTTAGGCGAAGCGAGCGATGCCTGTGTTGCGGATCCTGCGGTCGTTGCGATGCGACGCCGCGTCGTCGTGATCGCGGATGAGTCATTGCGTGCCGATGAAGCGATCGCCTCTGCCGAGATGCTTGACGGCACGACCCGGCGCATGCATGTTCCTCACTGTCTTGGTAGCGTGGCACGGCCGATGTCCGATCGCGATCTCGAAGCGAAGTTTCTCGCGCAGGTCGCCGGTGTTCTGCCGCCGTCGCGTGCGCAACAGGCGATCGAGATGTGCTGGAACCTGCATTCCGCAGCGGACGTGAGCCGTGCGGCACCCGGAATCTGGGGCGTATAGAGACAGCGGACATACCAGGAAGAGGACCATGACGAGACGATCAGCCGCCGCCCTTGCCAACGCTTTCTTTGGACTATTCGCGTCGTTGGCGTACGCGCAAAGTCCGGACTATCCACGACGCCCGGTTCATCTGCTGGTGCCTTATGTCGCCGGCGGTGCGACGGACGTGTTCGCACGCATCGTCGCCGAAGCGATGTCTACGCGAATCGGTCAGCCGATGGTCGTCGAGAACAAACCGGGCGGAGGCACCGTGATGGCGACCGGTATGGTGGCGAAAGGAACACCCGATGGCTACACGCTTCTGCTGAGTACCCTGGCTCATTCGATCAATGCGAGTCTGCACAAATCGCTCCCGTACGATCCGATCGGCGACTTCGAATTCGTCGGCAAGTTCGGTCAACTCACTTTCATGGTGATGGTCCAGCGCGAGCTCGGAGTCGATGATCTGAGCGGTTTGCTTGCCCTGATGCGAGCGAATCCAACCAAGTATCAGTACGGATCGGCCGGGGTCGGGTCGCCCATGCACCTTGGCGTCGAGCTGCTGAAGAGCATCGCGAAAGTCAACGCCGCGCATGTGCCGTACAAGGGCGAGAGCGCCGTCCTCAATGATCTGCTCGGCGGCAGGATCGCCTTTATGCTGTGCTCCGTGCCAACGTGCGGTCCGCGCCTCAAAGACGGTGCGATCAAGGCGCTGGCGCTGACTGCCGCAACGCGCTCCCCGCTCGTCCCGAATGTACCAAGTGCGCCGGAAGCCGGCGTCCCGGGCTTCGAAACGTACACATGGTTCATGATCGCCGCGCCGAAGGGAACGCCCCGCGCGATCGTCGAGCGGCTTAGTCGCGCGATCAACGACGTGCTGCAGGACGCAAACCTGCGCACAAGAATGGCCGGCCTTGGCATCGACGCCGATTCAACATCAAGCCCCGAAGGGACACGCGCGCATGTGCAACGCGAGATCGAGAAGTGGCGGCCGATCGTGGTTTCAACCGGGGCGACGACCGATTGACAGGTCCGTGTGAACGGCCGGCTCCGATGCTCCGCGCGTACCCTGCTACCGATTACTTGCCCGCACGCACACGTTCGAGCTCGGCCATGAACGCCTTATAGAGGCGCTCGTTGCGCGGCTTCGCCTGCCGCCATTCGTCCGCGACGGGCTTCGTCGCCGCTGCGAATGCAGCGCGTGTCGCGGCATCCGCCGTCAAGACCGTGTTCTTCCCGCGCGCCGCAACTTCGGCTGGAATTTCGGTCTGCGCGATATCTGCAACCGCCGCAAAACGCTTCACGAACGCCTCACCGCTGTGCAGGTCGATGGCGGCGCGCGCCGCGGGCGGAAGCGATTCATAGCGCTTCTTCAACATGGGTACCATGACCGCGGTGCCGCCGAGCGCCATCACCAGGTGGTTCGACGCCACCTCGTCGATCTTGAACGCCCGAATGAAAATCCATTCCGCGAATGTACCGTCGACCACACCCTTGGCAATCGCCTCGGTGGTGGCGGGCGCCCCGATCACCACGGGTACTGCCCCGAGCGATTCGGCCATTTTCGCGCCCACCGAGCTACCGACCCGCATGCGCTTGCCCTTGA
>JANMUI010000246.1:0-6867 GCA_031391405.1 Betaproteobacteria bacterium | reverse complement strand
CACCCTTCACCCTTCACCCTTCACCCTTCACCCTTCACCCTTCACCCTTCACCCTTCACCCTTCACCCTTCACCCTACACCCGTTTCCCGTTTCTCTTTTCCTCCGTGTCCTCCGCGTCCTCCGTGGTGAATTTTTGAGGCCCGACTCTGTAGAGGAATTCCAAGCCTCCTACTTCATCCGCGCCGCAAGATCGCCCGGCTTCATCTGCTCGTACGGCTCGAACGGCTGATGGATCCATGGATTCTCGGGCAGGTAGTCCACATAGTAATCGGGCGTTACACGCGAACAGCCTTTGTACCAAAGCACAGCGGTGCGAATCGCTTGGATGTGCGGGTACACGGCGTGCAGGTGCTTCTTCACGACATCGAGTGTCACACCGGAATCGACGAGGTCGTCGACCAAGAGCACCGAATCACCCAGCTTGTCGGTCGTCATCGTCATGTGCTTCGCGATGATCATCTCCCCGCGCACATTGCCGGCTTCGCCGGTATACGAAGCAGTCGAGATGATCGCGAGCGGCGAATCGAAGATGCGTGACAGCGCATCGCCGACTCGCAAGCCACCTCGGGCAATGCAAACGATCTGGTTGAACGTCCAGCCTGACGTGTGCACGTTTGCGCCTAGGCGTTCGATCGTTCGGTTGTAGTCGGTCCAGCTTACGTAGAGGTCTCCCATGACTTCTTCTTTTGGTTCACTGAAACGGGTGCCTGTTCACGATGGTCTCGTCGCGATCCGGACCAGTCGAGATCATGTCGATCGGTACGCCGCTGACCTCCTCGATCCTGGAAAGATATGTGCGAGCCGCTTGGGGAAGGTCCGCAAGACGGCACACGCCGACCGTACTTTGCGACCAACCCGAAAGCGTTTCATAGACGGGTTTGCATCGACCGAGATCGTCCGCCCCAAGCGGCGGGACGTCGGTGCGTTCGCCATCGATCTCGTAGGCAATGCAGATCTTGAGGGACTCGATGCCGTCCAACACGTCGAGCTTGGTCGCGCAAATCCCGGACACGCCGTTGATCTGCGCCGCACGTTTGAGTGCTACGCCGTCCAGCCATCCGCAGCGCCTGGGCCGGCCGGTTACGGACCCAAACTCTTGGCCACGCTGGCGTAACTGTTCGCCGAGATCGTCGGTCAGCTCGGTGGGAAACGGACCTGACCCCACCCGTGTCGCATAGGCTTTCGCGATGCCAAGCACGTAATGGAGCGCCTGCGGGCCGACGCCGGTTCCAGCGCCCGCGGCGGCGGCCAGCGTATTGCTCGACGTGACGAACGGATAGGTCCCATGATCGACATCGAGCAGGCTCCCCTGCGCGCCTTCAAAAAGAATGCTCCGCCCATCACGCATCGCTTCATGCAAGGCACGCGATACGTCGGCCACCAGAGGAAGGAGGCGCGGCGCCAATGCGAGCGCGTCGTCGCAGGTCGAATCGAGATCAACGGGCTTGGTCTGGTAATACTTGGTCAGGACAAAATTATGGAAATCGAGAAGCTCGGCGAGCTTCGTGCGAAATGCCGCGGGTGCATAGAGGTCTTGCACGCGCAGCGCACGCCGGGCCACCTTGTCTTCATACGCGGGACCGATCCCCCGTCCGGTGGTGCCGATCTTCGCCGCCCCTTTGGCCGTCTCGCGTGCGTTATCGAGCGCCACATGATGCGGGAGGATCAGCGGACAGGCGCCGCTCACGCGAAGTCGCGCGGGGACGTCGACACCGGCCAGCGACAACTCGTCGATTTCCTGCAGCAGTGCCGACGGTGAAAGCACCACGCCGTTGCCGATGTAGCACTGCACGCCGTCCCGCAGGATACCCGATGGGATCAACCGGAGAATCGTTTTGCGACCGCCGACGACCAGTGTATGCCCTGCATTGTGGCCACCTTGAAAGCGGGCCACGATGTGGGCATGTTCGGTCAGCCAGTCGACGACCTTGCCCTTGCCTTCGTCACCCCACTGGGTGCCGATCACTACGACATTGCGTGCCATGTCACCCTAACTCATCCGACATTGCGGCCGGCGATCCACGATCGGACCACGCTTCCACGAAATTATCGAGCACATTCATTAACCCGCGATCTGCTCGACGATCCAGGTATTTCCCTGCCGCACGATGCGCCGGTCGCATCCCAGTTCCGCAAGTGTAGCCGCATGACCCGGTAGCTCATAGATCACGACCTCACCCGCCGCACGCAGATCGGCAATACGCGATTCCAGCACGGCGTCGCCATTGAGTGGAGCGAGTACCGCTCGCGGCTTCGCGGGCTGCGCCGATACCCGGCAGAGCTTGCGAAGATCGATGCTGAATCCGGTTGCGGGACGCGCACGTCCGAACGCTTCACCGACCTCATCGTACCGCCCACCGAGGGCGACGGTACCAGGCTCCTCGGCGCAGTATGCGGCGAAGACGACGCCGCTGTGATAGTGGTAGCCGCGCAGGTCGGCCAAGTCGATGCTCACCGCGTCGTCGTGGTCGCTCAGGAGCGCGGCCAATTCATCGAGAGACCGCGCGATCCCAGCGTCCCGCGGCAACACTTTGCGCGCTGCCGCAAGGACTTCGGGTCCCCCATAGAGGCCCGGCAATTCAAGCAGTGCATCGCGCGTGCCGGCATCGAGATCCTTCGCCAATTCGAGAATGCCCGCCCGATCTTTTTGCTGAAGCACTTCGAGGAGGTCTTCTTCATGCTCGCCTGCGACACCCGCCCGGCGTGCCAGCGCGCGAAAGACGCCGACATGTCCGAGATCGATGCGCACGCGCGCAAGACCGGCGGATTGCAGTGAACGCCGCACGAGGCGCAGCATCTCGATGTCACCTTCCATGCCGGCATGCCCGTACAACTCCGCGCCGATCTGCAGGGGTTCCCGGGTCGCGTTGAGATCGCGTGGACGTGAATGGAGAACCGTGCCGCAATAACAAAGCCGGGTCACGCCATGCCGATTCAACAGATGGGCATCGATGCGCGCAACCTGTGGCGTGATATCGGCGCGAAGACCCATGGTACGACCCGAAATCTGGTCGATCAGCTTGAAGGTGCGCAGATCCAGATCGCGCCCGGTGCCGGTGAGCAGTGAATCGATGTATTCGAGCATCGGCGGCATGACGAGCAGATAGCCATGCACGCGGAACAACTCGAGAATGCGCGATCGGAGTGCCTCGATCCGCTCGGCCTCTGGGGCAAGGATGTCCTCGACGTGCTCAGGCAACAACCACTTGCGCATTTCCGCGATGCCCGCTCGCCGGTCAGGATGCTGCGATGAACAACACCAATCCGGCAATGATGGATGCGAACCCGACGGTGCGGATCTGGCCGTCGTTCATTGCCGCAATGCGCGTGAACATGTCCCGCCAAACCGGAGGATTCACGAACGGCAAGAGACCTTCGATGACCAGAGCGAGACCAACGGCCATGAGAATCGTCGAACCCACCTACTTTGCGCCCCGTCCCGGGTTTGGCGCCTTGAAGTAGCGGAAGTAATCGGAGCTCGGATCGATCACCATGAGGTCACTACGCGAGCGGAACGTGGCGCGATACGCTTCCATGCTCCGATAGAACGAATAGAACTCGGGGTTGGCGCCATAGGCCTTCGCGTAGATCGCGGTCGCTTTCGCATCGCCCTCGCCTTTGAGTCGTTGTGCCTCGCGGTAGGCTTCAGCGAGCAGCACCGACCGCTGGCGATCGGCCTCCGCACGAATCCGATCGGCCTCGCCGGCACCCGTCGAACGACGCTCATTCGCAACGCGTTTGCGTTCGGATTCCATTCGCTGGTAGACGCGTTCGCTCACTTCTTGCGGCAGCTCGACCCGTTTCAGCCGAACGTCCACGATCAACATGCCGAGCTCACCGGCCACGACATTCGCCTTTTCGCGCACCATATCCATGATCTGATCGCGTTCTTCCGACACGACTTCATGCAGCTTGCGAACGCCGAACTCGTCGCGCAAACCGGCGTTCACGGCCGAGCCGAGCCGGTTCTGTGCAACCCGCTCATCGCCGCCGGTGCGAAGGTAGTACTGGCGAACATCATTGATGCGCCACTTGACGAACGAATCCACCAGGATCGGGATATTGCCGTCCGTAATGTAGCGCTCGGCATCCGGTGTATCGAGCGTGAGGATCCGCGTATCGAAGTATCGGATGTTCTGGATGAGCGGGATCTTGACATGCAGGCCCGGCTCTTTCACGACTTCCTTCAGCTCGCCCAACTGGAAGACGATGGCATTCTGCCGCTGGTCAACCGTATAGAGCGATGTCGATGCAAGAAGAATCAGCACGATCAGGACTGCGACGATGCCACCGATACTTTGTCTCATTACCGCGCCTCCCGCTCGCGATTGCGCGGAATCTCGCGTCCACGCGCCGGCGCCTCGACGACGGGCGGGATCGGAATATCGGCCGGCGACTTCGGAAAAGCGAAAGTGCCATCGGTCGTCATCGCGGTCGCGCCGGACATCTGCAGTAGCCGATCCAGAGGCAACATAAGAAGATTGTTGTTCTGCTTCGAGTCGACCATCACCTTGGTGGAGCTCGACATGATCTGTTGCACCGTCTCGATGTAGATCCGCTCGCGGGTCACGGCAGGTGCGCGCTCATATTCGGTAAGCACCTGCCGAAAACGGGATGCCTCACCTTCCGCATTCGCGACCACCGTTTGCCGATAGCCATTCGCTTCTTCGAGCAGGCGGGCCGCCGCGCCGCGCGCCTTTGGCAGAACGTCGTTGGCGTAGGCCTCACCTTCGTTCTTCAACCGCTCGCGGTCTTGACCGGCCTTTACCGCGTCGTCGAACGCCGCTTTCACCTCTTCGGGCGCCTGGGCGGCCTGCAGGTTGACACGGCGAACCAGGATGCCGGACTTGTAGCGATCGAGAATGTCCTGCATGAGTTTTTGCGTGTCCGAGGCGACCTTGCCGCGACCTTCGGACAGCACCATGTCCATCTTGCTCTTGCCGATGATTTCGCGGATAGCGGTTTCGGCAACCTGCTTCACCGCTTCCTCGGCGTTGCGATTGTTGAAGAGGAATTCCAGAGGATCCCTGATCTCGTATTGCACGACGAACTGGATATCGATGATGTTTTCATCGTCGGTAAGAACCAGCGATTCCTTCTGGTTGCGCCGCTTGATGCTGGTGGTTTCCTGAAACCCCACCTCGACATTGCGCACCTGGGAGACGTTCACGAGCTCGTGCGACTGGAACGGATACGGGATGCGCCAATTCAACCCTTCGGTCGCGGTGCTCCGGTATTTCCCGAACTGCAGAACCACGCCGCGCAACTGCGGGTCGACGATGAAGAATCCGCTCGCGAGCCATGCGATGAGCACGAGGCCGAGGAGCATGCCGATACCGCCACCAAGCTGGCGCGCGCTCGGCCGGGGGCTGCCGCCGGGATTGTTCGGGGTACCGCCATTGCGACGACCGAACATGCCGGATAGCCGCTGATTGAAGTTGCGCCACAGCTCGTCGAGGTCGGGCGGGCCACCGCCGCCACCGCCGCTATTTCCACCACCACCTGAGCCACCCCGCCGGCCCCATTGAGGATCAGACATATGAATTTCCGACTGGCGACACGGTTGGGTCGATCGTAGTGAAGAGAGGATTGGAGGAGCTTCTGGATGCGGCCATCTCGATGATGGCTTCGCGAAGATATTCGATGCCGGCACCCGTCTTGGCGCTCATGCGAACGCGCGCGATGTTACCACATTCATTTCGGTCGATTCCCGCGCCGATCTCAGTTCGATCGATCTTGTTGAAGAGGAGCAGCTGGGGTATCGCAGCAGCGCCGATCTCGGCCAGCACGCCATTGACCTGCGCGATCTGCTCTTCGCGGCAGCTCGATGAAGCATCGACGACATGGAGAAGAACGTCGGCCTGCACTGTCTCTTCGAGAGTTGCGCGAAACGCCGCCACCAGCGAGTGCGGCAGGTCGCGAATGAATCCGACGGTATCCGATACGGTGATGTTGCCGGCGGTGGGAATGTAGACGCGCCGCGTGGTCGTATCCAAGGTCGCGAACAATTTGTCCGCGGCATAGGTGCCCGCATGCGTGAGCGCGTTGAAGAGCGTCGACTTGCCTGCATTGGTGTAGCCGACGATCGAGATCGACATGACCTCGCGCCGCGATCGCGCCCGGCGTTGCACGTCGCGCTGGCGCTGGAGCATCTTCAATTTTTCGCGAAGAATCTTGACGCGTTTGCCGAGCAGGCGGCGATCCGTCTCGAGCTGCGTCTCGCCGGGGCCTCTGAGACCGATACCGCCGCGTTGGCGCTCCAAGTGGGTCCAACCTCGCACCAGCCGGGTCGAAAGATGTTCGAGCTGCGCGAGCTCAACCTGCACCTTGCCCTCATGGCTCTTTGCACGCTGGGCGAAAATATCCAGAATCAGGCTCGCCCGATCGATCACTCTGCGGCCGAGGACGCGCTCGAGATTGCGCTCCTGCGCGGGGGACAAAGCGTGGTTGAACAACACGACGCTCGCCGGACGCTCGATCAGCATCGCGCGAATTTCTTCGGCCTTGCCGCTGCCGATGAAGAGCGCTGAATCGGGTCTCGACCGCTTGGCTTTGACGGTCGCCAGCACGCAGAGGCCCGCGCTCTTGGCGAGCAGCTCGAATTCTTCGAAGCGTTCCTTGAAGTCGACGGATTCCGCGTCACGGGAACCAAAGTCGACGCCGACCAGGATCGCCGAGTCACCACTCTCGGGACGTTCAAACATCCAGGATGCGGCCCTTCAGCGTGCCGCCTACCGTCCGTGCGCCATGCGGCGTCACTCGCCTTCCGGGGCGTCGATCGTGATATTGACCGCGCGCGACGGCACGACGGTCGAGATGGCGTGCTTGTACACCATCTGGGTGACGGTGTTCTTGAGAAGGACAAC
>JANMUI010000241.1:0-1977 GCA_031391405.1 Betaproteobacteria bacterium | reverse complement strand
AACGTCGGGGGCGCGGGCGGGATGGTTGGCACTTCTCGTGTCGCAAGAGCCGCACCCAACGGTTACCAGCTCGTTTTGGGGAATGTCGGCACGCATGCGCAAAACCAGTCGCTCTATGCAAAGCCGCTGTACGATGCGGCCAACGACTTTTCTCCGGTGGTGTTGATCGCCGATACCCCGCAGGCACTGATAGCCCGTGCCGATTTTCCCGCCGATAACCTTCAGGAGTTCATCGCCTACGTAAAGGCGAATCAGGCAAAGCTGCAGTTCGGCTCGCCGGGGGCAGGCTCAGCGGCGCATCTAGGTTGCGCACTGCTCAATGCGACGATAGGGGTCGACGTTACGCACATCCCCTATCGCAGTGGTGGGTTGGCGATGCAGGACCTTATCGCCGGTAGGATCGATTACCAATGTCCGCTGATTGCGATCGCGAATTCGCAGATCGCGAGCAAGAAAGTCAAAGCGCTCGCGATCTTGACGCGCAACCGCTCAGCGATTCTGCCGAATCTCTCCTCTGCGAACGAGCAAGGGCTGGTCGATTTCGAGGTCTCGACCTGGAACGCCTTCTTTTTCCCGAAGGGCACGCCGCCGGCAATTATTCAGAAACTTCACGATGCAACCATAACAGCCATCAGCTTGCCGCAGATAGAGGAACGGCTAAAGCAAATTGGCGCCGAACCCGTGCCGCCCGAGCGTCGCTCACAAGATTATCTGCAAAAGTTCGTTCAAAGCGAAATCAAAAAATGGGAGGTTGCCATCAAGTCCGCCGGGGTGGCCGCGGAATAGTGCAACGGCAGAGGACACGGTCGGCGCGGCGAATCACTTCGCACGGGTTTGACGCAACTCGGCAATGTCGAAGGAACCCACGTCGTCTATGAGGTGCGTCCTGCTGAAGGTCAGCTCGACCGTCTACCCGATCCGTGCGTGATGCCTCCAGCTCGGCCAGGCTGGTTTCGGTTGAAGGGCTTGCACCTTAAAACCCGCTCGCCTCTAGATCAGCAATCCGAACGACCATGCTCGTGTTGGGATCGAAGGGCAGATTCTCGAAGCCGAAGCTGCGATAAAAATTGCGTACACCGTCATCAAGCGGGTGGGTAAGCACGCAAAAGCAGCCAATATCTTTCGAAAATCGCACCGCAGTCGTAAGCGCGAAATACATCAGCGAACGTGCGATGCCGTGCCTCTGGTAGCGCAGATCGACCGCGAACTGACCGAGAAGAAGCGCGGGAATGGGGGCGGGCCGATTTCGCTGAGCCGATTTAGCTAGATGCGCCCCCTCTATCTGCGCGGCGGACAGGCTGACATAGCCAGCGATCTGATTCGTTGCCGCATCGCACACGACGCTAATGCGCGAGGTTCCGGACTGCTGATTGCGCCAGCCGTGACGGCGAAACCATTGGTTGAGAGATTCCCGTCCACAACCAAAGGTGTCGCGTTGATCGTCGGCGGCCAGTGGCCGCGGCGGCGTCAGCGCTTCCACACAGGCCGCGTGGCCGACAGCTTGCGTAGGGCTGGATTGTCTTTTGCCGGGGCGTGAACCCAGGCTTCGAACTTTGCCCAATCTTTCGCCGCAATCGTGATGACCCGCCGATCCAATACATCAGCCTCGGCCGCCTCGATTGCTTTGCGGCGAACGAAATCGCTCAGACTCGTGCTCGAGTGCGCCGCCGCTGCTTCCAGCAACGTGCGTTCCGCGGCGCTAACACGGACACTAAGAATCGCAGGTGACGCGGCTGGAGGCATGGAAAACCTATTCAGAATTGATGTATGACAATAGCATACGTTGCGCGCTGAGTCAATGTGGCGTACTGGCGCCACGTCTCCGCGCTTTGACGATCCAATCCCCCAACAACTTCGCTTCCTTCGCGACCGCACGCATGGGCGCACCGGCACGTTGTGGGACAGCCGCTACAAGTCTTCGGTGATTCACGCCGACACTTATCTGCTGACCTGCCAGCGCTACATTGAGCTCAATCC
>JANMUI010000237.1:0-4111 GCA_031391405.1 Betaproteobacteria bacterium | reverse complement strand
GTCGGCCCCGGTAACGCTTATGTTGCCGCCGCCAAACGACGGGTGTTCGGCACCGTCGGCATCGACATGATCGCGGGGCCTTCGGAGATCTTGATCGTCTGTGACGGGCACACTGATCCGGACTGGATCGCGATGGACTTGTTCTCGCAAGCCGAGCATGACGAAATCGCCCAGGCGATTCTCCTCTCGCCCGATGCATTGTTTCTCGATGCGGTCGAACGTTCGATCGAGCGACTCCTACCGACCATGTCACGCCAGGACATCATTGCCGCTTCGCTTGCCGGGCGTGGCGCGCTCATCCAAACCCGTGACCTCCCCGAAGCGTGCGACATCGCGAATCGCATTGCGCCTGAGCATTTGGAACTGTCGGTCGAAGAGCCCGAACGGTGGATCGACCGGATCCGCCACGCCGGCGCAATTTTTCTTGGTCGCCATAGTTCGGAGGCGCTGGGTGATTACTGCGCCGGTCCGAACCATGTGCTACCCACCTCCGGCACGGCGCGGTTCTCCTCGCCCCTCGGTGTCTATGACTTCCAGAAGCGATCGAGCATGATTCGTGTATCCGCGGCTGGCGCGCAAACGCTGGGTCGTATTGCGGTAACCCTTGCGCGCGGCGAAGGACTATCCGCGCATGCACGCGCGGCGGAGTTGAGGATCGATCCATGAGCCGCCCTGTCGACACCGGCAACTTTACGCCTGAGCGTCTGGTCCGCGAAGACATCCTGAAGCTCTCGGCCTATCACGTGGCGAACGCGGTGGGCATGGTGAAGCTCGATGCCATGGAGAATCCGTATCGGCTGCCCGACGCATTGCGCGATGAAGTCGCGCGCGCCGTGGCCAACGCGGCCATCAACCGCTATCCCGACCCTGCCGCGCCGGAGTTGAAGGCGCGACTGCGCGAAGTCATGCGGATTCCCGCAGCTTGCGACATCCTGATCGGCAACGGGTCGGACGAAATCATTGCGATCGTCACCCAGGCGCTGGCGCGCCCCGGGGCCGTCGTCATCGCGCCCGAACCGACGTTCGTCATGTACCGCATGAACGCCGGCCTGTCCGGTGCGCGGTTCGTGGGTGTGCCACTCCAGGCGGATTTTTCCCTGGATACGGCGGCGTTGCTGGATCGCATCAAGGAAGAGAATCCCGCGCTGGTATGGCTCGCGTATCCCAACAATCCGACCGGCAACCTGTTTCCCGCCGCCGATATCGAAGCGGTTATTCGCGCGACCCCTGGGCTGGTCGTCGTCGACGAGGCATACAATATTTTCGCAGGGCGCACCTTTCTCGATCGCGTGCCGGAATTCTCCAATCTGATGGTCATGCGGACGGTATCCAAGGTCGGACTGGCTGGGATTCGCCTTGGCTACGCCGCGGCGGCACCGGCGTGGATCCGCGAATTCGATAAAGTACGCCCACCCTACAACGTGAGTGTTTTAACGCAGGTGGTCGCCGAGCGTGTGCTCGCGCACATGAGCGTGTTCGAAGAACAGGCCGAGCACATCAAGCGAGAGCGATCCCGGATGATCGACGCGCTCGCCGCCATGGCGCGTGTGCAGATTTTTCCAACCGAGGCGAACTTCGTTTTGATCCGTGTTCCGGATGCACGCAAAGTGAACGATCATTTGCAGCGCTGCAAGATCCTGGTGCGAAACTTCCACGGATCCCATCCGTTGCTGGCAAATTGTCTACGCCTTACGGTTGGCACCCCGGGTGAGAACCTCCTGTTGCTCGAAGCTCTCGCTCAGGCGCTTTAGGAACGAACATGCGCAAGGCTGCCGTTACCCGCAATACCAACGAGACCAAGATTCGCGTCGCGCTCGATCTCGATGGCACGGGCAAATCGAAGCTCGCGACCGGCGTGCCCTTTCTCGATCATATGCTTGACCAGATCGCGCGGCATGGGTTGATCGATATCGAGGTCGAGGCCGAGGGGGATCTGCACATCGACGCGCACCATACTGTCGAGGACATCGGCATCACGATCGGACAGGCGTTCGCGAAGGCGATCGGCGACAAGAAGGGCGTGCGCCGCTACGGGCACGCCTATGTCCCGTTGGACGAGGCGTTGTCACGCGTGGTGATCGATTTGTCCGGACGCCCCGGACTCGAATTCCATATCGAGTTCACCCGCGCGATGATCGGCGAGTTCGATGTCGATCTGGTCCACGAATTCTTCCAGGGGTTCGTCAATCACGCGCTGGTGACCTTGCACATCGACAACCTGCGGGGCACCAATGCCCACCACCAGTGCGAAACGGCGTTCAAGGCGTTCGGCCGCGCGCTGCGCATGGCGGCAGAGCCCGATCCCCGAGCGAGTGGCTCGATCCCCTCGACCAAGGGCACGCTATAAGAGCGCGCCCGATTCACCGCTTAGCCTCCTAGGCCAAGAATTCAATGACCACGATCGCGGTAATCGACTATGGCATGGGTAATTTGCGATCCGTGTCGAAGGCGCTCGAACATGTCGCGCCGGCCGCCGAGGTCACGGTCACGTCGAACCCCGCAATTGTCGAGCGCGCGGACCGTGTCGTGTTTCCCGGGCAGGGCGCGATGCCTGATTGCATGCGCGAAATGGATCGGTTCGGATTGCGTGGGGCGATCCGCGATGCTGCGGCGCAAAAGCCGTTTCTCGGTATTTGCATCGGATTGCAGATGTTGTTCGATCGTAGCGAAGAGGGTGACATCGAAGGACTCGGTATCTTCCCCGGGACCGTTCGCCGGTTTCCCGAAGCATCCATGCACCTTGCCGACGGCTCCCGGTTGAAGGTCCCGCACATGGGGTGGAATCGGGTTTCCCAGTCGATGAGCCACCCGATCTGGGCAGGGATCGAGGATGCGACGCGGTTCTATTTTGTCCATAGTTACTATGCTGATCCGTGTGATCGAGCGTGCATTGCGGGCGAAACCGAGTATGGAGTCCCCTTTACCGCGGCGGTCGCCCGCGATAACATCTTCGCGGTGCAGTTCCATCCGGAAAAAAGTCATGCGCACGGCCTGCGGTTACTTGCTAACTTCGTCGCCTGGAAACCGTAAGCCCCTTCACGCCTGAATCGAACAGTGATGCGCACCAACGCGATCCTCGCCGACCCGCGGTTCGAACGCCGGTTGCCTCGCAGTATTCGGGTACGCATTGCTACCGAAGTCCAATACACGCAGTTCCCTCCACGCAGTTTTGTCCACCTGTAGCACTCTCACATGGTCATCATTCCGGCGATTGACTTGAAGGACGGTCGTTGCGTCCGGCTGCAACAGGGCGACATGACCGCTGAAACCATCTACTCCGAAGATCCCGTCGCCATGGCACGGCACTGGGTCGAACAGGGGGCGACCCGGTTGCATCTGGTTGACTTGGACGGCGCGCGGGCCGGAAAGCCCAAGAACGAGGCGCTGATTCGCAGCATCATCACGGCGGTGGGACCGAATGTGCCGGTCCAACTGGGCGGAGGCATCCGCGACATGGACACGATCGAGCGCTATCTCGATCACGGCGTGGGCTATGTGATCATCGGCACCGCCGCGGTGAAGAACCCCGGGCTCTTGCACGACGCCGCCTCGGCATTCGCCGGTCACATCATCGTCGGCCTCGACGCGAGGGATGGCAAAGTCGCCGTCGAGGGCTGGTCAAAAATGACCGGACACGATGTCATCGACCTCGCCAAAAAGTTCCAGGACATGGGCGTCGAGGCGATCATCTACACCGATATCGGCCGGGACGGCATGCTCTCCGGCGTGAATCTCCAGGCGACGCGAAAGCTAGCGCAAAGTATCAGCATTCCGGTGATCGCATCGGGCGGTATTTCAAGCCTCGATGACATCCGCGATGTCTGCAATCTCGAACCCGACGGCGTGTCGGGTGTCATAACCGGGCGAGCGATTTATCAGGGCACGCTCGATTTCAAACAGGCAGTGGCCTTTGCCGAAGAGGCCGTCGCCAAGTAGCGATACGGACCCGGTTCGATTGCAAGATCGACCACGAGGACTCCACGCTGCAGAGCGCGCAATGTCCTGATCGAATACCCTAAGAGTCTTAAGAGTCTTGCCTAACTCATCATGGGACTCGCCAAACGCATCATTCCCTGCCTTGACGTGACTGCCGGTCGCGTCGTGAAGGGTG